>NZ_JBKGHJ010000123.1:0-18323 GCF_046520365.1 Corallococcus sp. 4LFB | reverse complement strand
GGTGGCTCGCGGGGGGACTCGGCCGCCGCGGCCACGCTGGGCCTGGTCGCTCGCGGCCGAAAGGCCCTGGCCTAGCAGGCAGGGCCCGGGGACTTCACATCCAGCCCAGCTGGAGCCGCGCGACGTCCGTCATGCGGCTCTGGTCCCACTGGGGCTCCCAGACGAGCTCCACGTGGGCCTCCTTCACGCCGGGCAGCGCGGACACCTTGGAGCGCACGTCCTCCACCAGCACCTGCCCCATGCCGCAGCCGGGCGCGGTGAGCGTCATCTCGATGTCCACGCGCTGGCCGCCTTCCTCCAGCGGCGTGGCCTTGCACGTGTACACCAGGCCCAGCTCCACGATGTTCACCGGGATCTCCGGGTCGTAGACCGTGCGGAGCTGTTCCCAGACCTGCTCCTCGCTGAACTCACCGGGCGTGACGTCCCCGGCGGGCGCCTTCGCCTTCGCCGCGTAGTCCTCGCCCAGCGCGTCCGCGTTCTTCTCGTCGATGCGGAACAGCTGGCCGTACGGGTCCTGCACCGTGACGTTGCCGCCCAGCGTCTGCACCACCGTCAACTCCGAGCCCGCCGGCAGCAACACCTTGTCCCCGCTGGGGATGAGCATCGCGTCCACGTCGCGCTCGATGACCGTCATCGCGCCTCGCATGTCCCCTCCCTACTCCGTCGACACCGAGGTGGAGCGGCCATCCAGCGCCGCGTGCAGCGTGTGCCACGCCAGGCTCGCGCACTTCACCCGGGCCGGGAACTCGCTCACGCCGGACAGCACCGCGAGCTTGCCCAGCGACTCCACGTCCACCTTGTCCGGCCCCTCCGTCACCAGCGTGTGCACGCGCTCGAAGAGGGCCTGCGCCTCCTCGCGCGTCTTGTCCTTCACCGCGCCCGTCATCAGCGACGCGGACGCCTTGGAGATGGCGCAGCCCTGGCCCTGGAAGCCGATGTCGCGGATGACGCCGTCCTCCAGCTTGAGCGTCACGGAGAGCTGGTCGCCGCACAGCGGGTTGTAGCCCTCCGCCGCGCAGGTGGCGCCCTCCACCACCCGGAAGTTGCGCGGGCGCTTGGAGTGCTCCAGCACCACCTCCTGGTACAGGTCCTTGAGGTCGGAACTCACGCGAACACCTCCTTCACCTTGTGCAGGCCCTTCACCAGCGCGTCCACGTCCTCGCGCGTGTTGTAGAGCGCCAGCGACGCCCGGGCCGTGGCCGCCACCCCGAAGCGCTGCATCAGCGGCTGGGCGCAGTGGTGCCCGGTGCGGATGCAGATGCCCTCCTGGTCCAGGATGGTGCCCACGTCGTGCGGGTGGACGTCCTCCAGCGTGAAGGACAGCACGCCCGTCTTGCGCGGCGCCGTGCCCACCAGCTTGAGGCCCGGCACGGACTGGAGCGCGTCCGTCGCGTACGCGAGCAGCCACTGGTCGTGCTGGGACACGTTCTGCATGCCCACGGCCTCCAGGTAGCGGATGGCCGCGGCCAGCCCCACCGCGCCCGCCATGTCCGGCGTGCCCGCCTCGAAGCGGTGCGGCACGCGGTTGTAGACGGTCTTCTCCATCGTCACGGAGAGGATCATGTCCCCGCCGCCCTGGTACGGCGGCAGCGACTCCAGCATGGCCAGCTTCCCGTACAGCACGCCGATGCCCGTGGGCCCGAAGAGCTTGTGCCCGCTGAAGGCGTAGAAGTCACAGCCCAGGTCCTGCACGTCCACCGGGAAGTGCGTCACCGACTGCGCCCCGTCCACCAGCACCGGGATGTTCTTCGCGTGCGCCTTCGCCACCAGCTCCTTGATGGGGTTCACGGAGCCCAGCGCGTTGGACACGTGCGTAATCGCCAGCAGGCGCGTCTTCTCCGTGAGCAGCGCGTCCACGGTGTCCATGCGCAGCTCACCGCGGTCATCCACCGGAATCACGCGCAGCTTCGCGCCCGCCGCGTCGCACACCATCTGCCAGGGCACGATGTTGGAGTGGTGCTCCATGGCGGAGATGAGCACCTCATCGCCCGGGCCCACGTGCTTGCGGCCGTAGGTGGCGGCCACCAGGTTGATGGCCTCCGTGGTGCCGCGCACGAAGATGACCTCGCGCACGTCCCTGGCGTGGATGAAGCGGCGCACCGTCTCGCGCGCGTCCTCGAAGGCCTGGGTGGCGCGCTCGGAGAGGATGTGCACGCCGCGGTGCACGTTGGCGTTGTCGTGCGTGTAGTAGCGCGTCAGCGCGTCCAGCATCGCCTGCGGCTTCTGCCCCGTGGCGGCGCTGTCCAGGTACACCAGCGGCCGGCCCCGCACCTCCTGCCGCAGGATGGGGAAGTCCGCGCGCACCCGCGCGAGGTCGAATCCAGGCCCGCTCATCCCATCACCTCCGCCGAACCCGGCAGCTTTCCCGCGAGCAACTCCTCCACGCGCGCGCGCACCGGACCCTCCGGCACCGCGCGCACCAGCTCGCTCGCGAACGCCTGCGTCAGCATCCGCTCCGCCTCCACCTTCGGGATGCCGCGCGAGCGCAGGTAGAACAGCGCGTTGTCATCCAGCCGGCCCACCGCCGTGCCGTGGGCGCACTTCACGTCGTCCGCGAAGATTTCGAGCTGCGGCCGGGCGTCCACCTGCGCGCCCTCGGAGAGCAGCAGGTTGCGGCTCGTCTGGCTCGCGTCCGTCTTCTGCGCGTCCTCGCGCACGCGGATCCTCCCGTGGAAGGTGCCGCGCGCGCGGTCATCCAGCACGCCCTTGTAGAGCTCGCGGCTGGAGCAGTGCGGCACCGCGTGGTCCAGGTCCGTGCGGTTGTCCAGGTGCTGCGTGCCCCGGCCCACGAACAGGCCGTTGAGCACGCACTCGCCGCCCTCGCCCGCGAAGGCCGCGTGCACTTCGTTGCGAGCAAGCAGCCCGCCGAACGAGAACGCGTGCGACTGGAAGCGGCTGTCGCGCCCTGCCGCGAGTACAGCCCGCCCAGGTGCACCGCGGTGTCACCCTCCGCCTGGAGCTTGAAGTGGCGCAGGCTGGCGTTGTCGCCCAGCGACACCTCCGTCACCGCGTTGGTGAACGTCGCCCCCGTGCCCAGCCCCGCGTACGTCTCCACCAGCGTGGCCTCGCTGCCCTCGCCCGCCACCACGACGATGCGCGGGCTGGCCAGCACCGGCCCGTCGCCGCCGCGCGCGAGGAACAGCAACTGCACCGGCACCTCGCTCAAGGCCCGGGGCGCCAACGTGAGCAGCGCGCCCTCCTCCAGCAGCGCCGCGTTGAGCGACGTGAAGGCATGCGCGGACGGCCGGGAGAGCTGGCCCAGCGTCTCCTGCAACAGCGCGCCGTCTTCACGCAGCGCCTGCGACAGCGGCTTGAGCACCACGCCGCGCGGCAGGCCGGTGAGCACCGACAGCGCCGGCACGAAGCTCCCGTCCACGAACACGAGCCGCGGACCGGGCAGCGCCAGCCGCGCCACCGCCTGGGCCACGTCCTCGCCCGCGGACACGTCCCGCACGGGCTGGAAGGGATGCGACGACAGCGTGGCGACGGGCGTGTACTTCCACTCCTCGTCCTTGGACGTGGGCAGGCCGCGCGCCTGGAACTGGCTCAGGCCCTGCTCCCGAAACGCCTGGAGCCACGCGGGCGCATCGCCGCGCGCCTGGAAGGCCCGGGCCACCTCCGCGTAGTGGGACGCGCTCATGGCCGGGCCTCCTTCGCCTTGCCGGCCGCGCCGCCCTCCCCGCCAATCCAGCCGTAGCCCTTCTCCTCCAGCTCCAGCGCCAGCTCGCGTCCGCCCGAGCGCACGATGCGGCCCGCCGCCATCACGTGCACGTGGTCCGGCACGATGTAGTCCAGCAGCCGCTGGTAGTGGGTGATGACCACCAAGGCGCGGTCCTTCGAGCGCAGCGCGTTCACCCCGCCCGCGACGATGCGCAGGGCGTCGATGTCCAGGCCCGAGTCCGTCTCATCCAGCAGCGCCAGCCGGGGCTGGAGCACCGCCATCTGGAAGATCTCGTTGCGCTTCTTCTCTCCGCCGGAGAAGCCCTCGTTCACGGAGCGGTTCATGAACGCCGCGTCCAGCTGCACGAGCTTCGCCTTCTCCTTGGCCAGCGCGAGGAAGTCCATCGCGTCCAGCTCCTCCTCGCCCTTCGCGCGGCGCTGCGCGTTGAGCGCCGTGCGCAGGAAGTGCAGGTTGCCCACGCCGGGAATCTCCACCGGGTACTGGAACCCCAGGAACACGCCCGCCTTCGCGCGCTCCTCCGGCGGCGTGCCCAGCAGGTCCTTGCCGTCGAAGCGCACGGAGCCCTTCGTCACCTCGTACGTCTCACGCCCCGCCAGCACGCCCGCGAGCGTGCTCTTGCCGGAGCCGTTGGGCCCCATGATGGCGTGCACCTCGCCGGCGCCGACTTCCAGATTGATGCCCTTGAGGATGTCCTTGCCGCCCACGCGGGCGTGCAGGTCCTGGATGCTCAATAGCGACGCCATCACCCCACGCTCCCTTCCAGACTCACGCCCAGGAGCTTCTGCGCCTCCACGGCGAACTCCATGGGCAGTTCCTTGAAGACCTGACGGCAGAAGCCGTTCACGATCATCGACACCGCGTCCTCCTGCGAGATGCCGCGCTGCCGGCAGTAGAAGAGCTGGTCCTCGCCAATCTTCGACGTGGACGCCTCGTGCTCCACCTGCGCGGTCGCGTTCTTCACCTCGATGTACGGCAGCGTGTGGGCGCCGCACTCGTCGCCCAGGAGCAGCGAATCGCACTGCGTGTAGTTGCGTGCGTTCGCCGCGCTCTTGAGCATCTTCACCTGGCCCCGGTACGTGTTCTGCCCGCGGCCGGCGGAGATGCCCTTGGACACGATGGTGGACCGGGTGTTCTTCCCGATGTGGATCATCTTCGTGCCCGTGTCCGCCTGCTGCCGGTGGTTGGTGAGCGCCACCGAGTAGAACTCGCCCACCGAGTCATCCCCCTTGAGGATGACGCTGGGGTACTTCCAGGTGATGGCCGAGCCCGTCTCCACCTGCGTCCACGAGATCTTGGCGCGCTGGTGCGCGATGCCGCGCTTGGTGACGAAGTTGTAGATGCCGCCCTTGCCTTCCGCGTCGCCCGGGTACCAGTTCTGCACCGTGCTGTACTTGATGGACGCGCCGTCCAGCGCCACCAGCTCCACCACCGCCGCGTGCAGCTGGTTGGTGTCGCGCATGGGCGCGGTGCAGCCCTCCAGGTAGCTCACGGAGGCGCCTTCATCCGCCACGAGCAGCGTGCGCTCGAACTGGCCCGTGTCCGCCGCGTTGATGCGGAAGTACGTGGACAGCTCCATGGGGCACTTCACGCCCTTGGGCACGTAGCAGAACGAACCGTCGCTGAAGACCGCGGAGTTGAGCGCCGCGAAGAAGTTGTCGGAGAAGGGCACCACCGTGCCCAGGTAGCGCTCCACCAGCTCCGGGTGCTCGCGCACGGCTTCGGAGAACGAGCAGAAGATGACGCCCGCCTTGTAGAGCTTCTCCCGGAACGTGGTGGCCACCGACACGGAGTCGAAGACGGCGTCCACCGCGACGTTCTGCAGCCGCTTCTGCTCCTCCAGCGGGATGCCCAGCTTCTCGTAGGTGCGGAGGATTTCCGGGTCCACCTCCGACAGGCTGTCCTTCTTCGGCTTCTGCTTCGGCGCCGAGTAGTAGCGGATGGCCTGGTAGTCGATGGGGTGGTACTTCACCGCCTGCCACGTCGGCTCCTTCAGCGTGAGCCAGTGGCGGTACGCCTTCAGGCGCCACTCCAGCATGAAGGCCGGCTCGTTCTTCTTCGCCGACAGCACGCGGATGACGTCCTCGTCCAGGCCGGGTGGCAGCGTGTCCGCCTCCACCTGGGTGACGAAGCCCGCCTGGTAGCCCTTGCGCGTCAGCTCCTGGATGGTTTCGGTGCTGCTCATGAGCGGACTCCCGTGACGGAAGCAGGAAGGGCCGCGGACGCCGGCAGGCCCAGGCCCACCAGCCGCTCCGGCATGCGGGGCGCGGGCGCGCGCAGGTCCGCGAGCGTCAGCTTCCCCAGCGCTTCCTGGATGGCTTGGTTGATGAGGCGCCAGTGGCCCCGCACCTGGCAGACGGCCTCCAGCTCACAGGGCCCCGCGGGCTTGCCCGGGTGCTGGCCACACTCCGTGAGGGACACCGGCCCCTCCAGCGCGGACACCAGCTCCGCCAGCGAGATGGCCTCCGCCGGACGCGACAGGCCGTAGCCGCCGTTCGCGCCCCGGTGCGACACCACCAGGCCCGCCTGCAACAGGCCCTTGAGGACCTTGCTCGCGGACGGAAGGGCGACATGCGTGCGCGCCGCCAGCTCTCGCGTGGTGCGGGTTTCCCCGTCCGCGCGCGCCAGCTCGGTCATCAGCACGATGCCGTAGTCGGTCATCTTGCTCATCCGGAGCATGTGGGGGGTGTCTCCTCAAGGTTGTCCGCGGGCCCCATGCCCGCGACGGCCTCTTATGTAATGTGGACCTGTCCAGTCCACATTCAAATCCGGAGGCAACGGGTTAGGGTGGGGCCGTCCGCTGTCCGTGTCCGTCTCCCCCCTTGGCAGCCCGAGGAGCCCCACCGATGCGCCGTCCCCTCCCCCTCCTGCTCACCGCGCTGGCCCTGGCCCTGGTGGGTTGTGAGAAGAAGTCCGCCCCGGCCCCCGCCCAAGCGCCCGCCACGCAGGCGAGCGGCGCCACGGCCGCACCGCCGGGGCCTCCGCCGGAAGGCAGCATCCTCATTGGCGAGGTGGGCAGCCTCACCGGCTCCGAGGCCACCTTCGGCATCTCCGCGCGCAACGGCATCGACCTGGCGCTGCAGGAGGCCAACGCGGCGGGCGGCGTGCGCGGCCAGAAGCTGGTGGTGCGCGTCTACGACAGCCAGGGCCGTCCGGAGGAAGGCGCCCAGGCGGCCACGCGGCTCATCGCGCAGGACAAGGTGGTGGCGCTCCTGGGTGAGGCCGCGTCGTCCGTGTCCATGGCCATGGCGGACAAGGCGCAGGCGGGCAAGGTGCCCATGATTACGCCCACCTCCACCAGCCCGGAGGTGACGAAGAAGGGCGACTACATCTTCCGCGTCTGCTTCATCGACCCGTTCCAGGGCCTGGTGATGGCGAAGTTCGCGCGGGAGAACCTCAGGCTCGACAAGGTGGCGGTGCTCACCGACAACAAGAGCGCCTTCTCCGTGGGCCTGGCGGACGTCTTCAACCAGAAGTTCCAGGAGTTCGGCGGCACCATCGTCGGCAACGAGAGCTACTCCAAGGGCGACACGGACTTCCGCGCGCAGCTCACGTCCATCAAGAACCTGAAGCCGGAGGCGGTGTTCGTCCCGGGCTACTACACGGACGTGGGCATCATCGCGCGGCAGGCGCGCGAGGTGGGCCTGCGCGTGCCGCTCCTGGGCGGTGACGGCTGGGACTCCGACAAGCTGTACGAACTGGGCGGCTCCGCGCTGGAGGGCAGCTACTTCTCCAACCACTACTCGCCGGACAACCCGGACCCCGTCGTCCAGAACTTCCTCAAGAAGTACAAGGCCGCCTACGGCGCGGTGCCGGACAGCGTGGCGGTGCTGGCGTACGACGCCGCGCGCCTGCTGGTGGACGCGATGAAGCGCGCGCCGGATACGTCCGGGCCCGCGCTGCGCGACGCCATCGCGGCCACGAAGGACTTCCCGGGCGTGGCGGGCACCATCAACCTGGACGCCAACCGCGACGCGGTGAAGCAGGCCGTGGTGATGAAGGTGGAGGGCGGCAAGGCGGTGTTCGTCACCACCGTGAAGCCTTAAGCGCTCCCCCCGTCCCGGCCGCCCGTCCCCGACGTCAGGGGATGGGCGACTGGATGATGTAGTAGATGGACTGGAAGTAGGTGTTGAGGGCCCGCAGCAGCTGGATGAGGAACGGCCAGCTCAGCACGGTGAAGCCGAAGAACGCCGCCGTGATGACGCCGTACTCCGACATGGCCTGCCCGCGCTGGAGGGCCTGCTTCAGACGCCTGCGCCTACTCACCGGGGGCCTCCATCGTCGGCGTGTCACCACCGCCGCCCCTCTTGCCGTTGCGGCACTGGTTCACGCACTTGTCCTTCGCCTGGCCGGCGACCTTGGTGCAGTAGGGCTGCGCGTTCTTCGCGCGCTCCTTGCACACCTTCTCGAACTTCACCTTGTCCTCCACGCAGCGGCGCTCGCAGCTGGAGGCGGCCAGGACCGGCGTGCTCCACAGCAGCGCGCCCGCGCCCAGGGACAGGACCAGGATCTGCTTCTTGAAACGGCTCATCGTTCGCTCTCCACGCGCGCGACTCATGGCGCGCCCTGGGCCCGCATCAGCGACAGGTGGAACTCCACGTCGCGCTGCGCGGCGGGTTGCCGCAAGGTGGCCTGTCCGCGCAGGCCCGTGCGCGTCAGGGTCAGCTCGGTTTCCTGGAAGCCCGCCGGGCGGGCCTCGGACACGCTCCATCCCTGGTCGCGCAGGAGGGCCGCGTAGGCCTGCTCGGCGTCGGGGAGCGCGGTGTCGGGCAGCCGGCCCGTCACGGTGATGTTCGTGGCGCCCTCCATCTTGAGGGACAGGGACGCCGCGTCCTGGAGGCCCCTGGGCACCGGCACGCCCGCGGGGACGCGGCTGGCGGCGCGCTCCAGGTAGTTGCGCATGCGCGCGGAGGAGACGAAGACGATGGTCTCATCGCCCTGGCGCAGCGTGGACATCAGCCGGACCTCGTCGTCCTTCGGGACCCAGTAGCCCACGTAGCCCGCGTTGTCGTTGAAGCGCAGGCCCACCACGGGCAGGCCCTCGTCCAGGAGGAACTGGCGGTAGTGGTTCAGCACCACATCCGACGAGTCCTTCGTGGCGAACCACGACACCGCGATGGGCGTGCCCGGCCCCAGGTAGTCCGCGGCCAGCGCCTCCGGACGGCCGCCGTTGGGATAGGGCGGGAAGTACGACAGCGTGCGCGCCAGGATGGCCTCGTCCTGCTTCGAGCGCCCCGAGCCGCGCGGCGTCTCCTGGTCCAGTTCGTCCGCGGCGGCCTCCGCCCGCTCCAGCTCCGTGCGGGTGCCGCCGTAGCGCGCCTCCTCCCAGCCCATCCCGATGAGCGTGCCCGCCACCGCCACCGACACCAGCACCGCGGCGGTGCGGAAGGCGGGGTGCGTGGCCAGCGACTTCAGCACGACTCCGCGTCCTTGCACCCCATGTACCAGTCACCGCGTTCGCCGTGCTTGTACGTGTTCTGGTTCTTGTCCTGGTCCCAGTCGCGCCACTCCTGGTTGAAGTAGCGGGTGCTGCCCTCCTGGTCCACGGTGTTGGCCGGGGTCTGCATGTTGGCCAGGTGCGGGTGGATGGAGATGTACGGGTCCGAGGGCGAGTCCTCGAACATGTAGAGCATGGTGCCGTCCAGCAGGTCCTCCGTGATCTTCTGCCGGAAGTCCATCATCTGGCTGCGCATGAGGTTGTACGGGGCGACGTTCGTGTACGTGTTCTTCATGCGGTCGTACATCTCCCCGCTGGAGTCGGAGGGGGAGATGTCCGCGTCCTGGGTGAGCGCCCAGGTGTCGGTGAGGATGCTCATGCGCTCCCTCTTGAGGAAGTAGGCGTTGCCCTCCTCACCGCCGATGCCCGCCTCGGCGTTGTCGTGGACCTTCGCCACGCCTTCCTTCTTCCAGTTCTCCTTGCTCAGCTTCTCCTTGCTGAACTCCGGCAGGAACTGTTCGGGCAGCAGGTAGTTCTCCACCACGGCGCGGGCCTCGCAGACGATGTAGCCGCCGTTGGTGAACTCGTCCTGGTAGTCGTCCGCCAGGCCGCCCAGCTTCGCGGCGCCCGTGTCCGGCGCGGTGCACGTCACCTGCTGGGCGTTGTCGTTCATCCAGCAGACGTGGGCGACGAGCGCCGTGTGGTGGTCCGTGTCCTCGCAGTCCGCGTAGTTGCTGCCGGACATGACGTCCGGCCGGTCGATGCCGGCCTCGTGGTCGCAGTACGTGAGGCGGGCGTTGTGCTGCACGTTGGAGTTGCCGCCCTGGGGGCCCTTGCCGCCGCCGCCGCCCGGCTTGAGCCCCTTCGTGTAGTCCTGCGTGGTGAAGTCCCAGATGGTCGTCACCGCGGCCTCCTGGTTGTCCAGCGTGTAGCGCAGGAGGTCGTCCAGGAAGAGCGCGTACATGAAGATGGGGATGAGCGCGATCATGGAGAGCGCCATCTCCACGGAGGCGGCGCCGCGGCGCACGCGGCGCGACGAAGCGAAGGGGCTCATAGGGCCAGGTCCTTGGCGCCCGCGAGGTCGGCGGCGTCCGAGTTGCCCGCGCGGTTGAGCACCTGCGAGGCCTCCTGCGCGGAGAACGGGTGGAGCTTCACGCGCCAGTACGGGTTGAAGAGGCCCGGGGCCTCCTTCCAGCCGTTGGGGCCCAGGCGGTGGTAGTAGACGAGCGCCTTGGAGAGCGCCGCGCCCTCGCCGGGCGCCAGCCGCAGCTGCCCGTCACCCTGGGCGCCGTGGGTGAGCGTGAAGGAGCCGGAGCTGTTGAGCTCCCAGGGCGCCTCCTTGCCGCCACCCACGAAGAACTGCTTGGTGACGTAGCTGTAGACGCGCGGCTGGCCCCAGTCCCGGTCCGGGTCGTCGCTGGCGCGGAACTTCATGAAGCAGTTGCCGCTGCCCGAGCACCCCATCAGGTCCTTGGTGTTGATGCCCTTGAACATGTCGTGCTGGCCGGAGTGGGCGCCGGAGGGCTCGTGGCTGCCGCCGTTCTCGCTGCTCTCCACCAGGGCCTTGTACGTGCCCACGCCGAAGCCGTGGCGCCACTGCGAGATGAGGGTGCCGTGCTCGTCCGCGACGACGACCTTGCCCTCGTTGCCGGTGACCTGGCCGGGGCCGTGGATGTTGCTCTTGGTCTGGGCGACCTTCGCCGTCCCCTTGTGGCCCACCACCATGTGGGTGCCTTCCTGGGGGATGTCCTTGAGCAGGTCCCGGATGAAGTCGCTTTTGTAGTAGGTGGGCAGCCCGTTCATGATGACGGGCAGGCTGCGGTTGGCCGCCCAGCCGGGACGGGACGCGTTGGAGATCTCCGTCATCACCTGCGCGCGGGCCTTGTTGCTGGAGTTGCCGGCGCGCGTGCAGTTCATCCCGTCCACCGCGCAGTCGAACTCAGCCGCGTTCATCCCGCCCACGCCGGACTCCAGCTCGCTGGCGCCGGGGACGTTCTTCTCGGTCAGCTGGGACAGGTCCGCGGACTGGCCGTCGCGCAGCGCGTTCTTGGTGGCCCGGTGCACCGACTGCTGGGAGGCATGGATCTGGTTCGCCATGCGGTCCAGCTCCTGGATGACCTTGTTGAAGGCGGACTCGACGCCCTGGACCTTCTGGTCGTACTCGCTGGCCTTGGAGCTGTAGTCCATGGCGATCATCACCGCTTCCAGCGCGTCGAAGCAGTGCTGGAAGTTGTAGGGCGGGCACTGCGCCACCTCCAGGGCGGCGATGATGAAGAAGCTCATCTGCCCGGCGCGCATCATGTCGCCGGTGGCGCTGGCCGCGGCCATGTAGCCGTGCGCGGACGTCATGCCCACGTAGGTGGACGCGATGGCCCGGTTGCTGGCCGCGTAGTAGTTGAACGCTCTCGCCTCCACGACGCCCATGGAGTACGCGAGCGCGTCGCTGTGCTGCTGCAGGCTCATCTTCTCCCGCAGGGCGTGGCTGAGGTTGAAGCTCAGCGTCGTCATCAGCGCGAGCAAGAGGAACGACAGGCACGCGAGCACCAGGGCCTGGCCCCGCTGACGCCTTGGCCGGGAGGCGGACCTCACGGTTCGAACGGGAAGATGCATTCGTTCTCCTCCGGAAGTTCCTTCTGGGTGAGGTAGAGGTTGGAGTGCATCCGCATGATGTACGTGGCGCGGATGGGCAGGATGTAGAGCTTGTTGTCCGCGGCGGAGTCGTACTTGGACATCTTCTTGACGATGAACTCGTCCCGGTCCGAGTCCTTGCCCAGCCGCAGCACGTACGGCAGGTCACGGCCGCGCGCGATGTTGTAGATGACGACGTCCGCGAACGGGATGGGCAGGCGGTAGTTGAACGTCACCTGCACGCTCAGCTTGGTGCGCAGGCTGTCCGCCCAGCCGCCCTCGCCGGAGGCGACCTTCGGATCATCGAAGTCCATCTCCTTGTTGGAGTGGGAGCCGGAGCCCAGGTCCCCCTTGAGGGGGTTGCAGATGGTGACCTCCGCGAACTTCAGGCCGGAGGCGTCGCTCATCTTGTTCTTGCCGATGTCGCCGGACTCGAACTTGGAGCGGAAGTCGCTGGCGCTGGTGATGGGCTTGATGATCTCCGCGCCCCCGCTGGCGGCCGTGCTCACCATGGGCAGCAGCACCGCCAGGGCCGCCTTCTCCATGGTGGGGATGTCCGCGTTGTGGATGGAGCCGGCGCGCACGGCCTTGTAGGCCGCGTACTTCGTGAGGAGCCGGGCCTGGTGCATCAGCCCCAGTTGGAGGATGCCCAGCAGCATGAACACGAACAGGGGCAAGACGATGGCCGTCTCCACCGCCACCTGGCCTGATTCGCCGCCGCGCCTCATGCTTCGCCCCTGTACTGAAGATACCCCAAGGTGGGAGCCTTCCCGACCCATTGTGCCGCTACCTTAACGCCAGGAGACGGCCCGGCGGGAATCCGCCAAGTGGCCGGGACCGAGAGCCTGGCCTCCGGGCTTGCGGACATTATCGGGGGCTCCGGGCTCCAGGGTGCTTGACGCTGTGCGCCGCCCATGGTTGGCACGGCCATCCGCCGCAAAGGCGCATGGAGGCGAATGATGAACTGGCACGTGGCGAAGCGACTGGGCGTGGTGCTGGCGGTGGCGTTGCTGGCGGCCTGCAAGGACGATGGCGACGACGGCGGCGGTCCTGACGGCGGCAGCACGCCCACGGCGTCCGCCGGTCCGGGCGTGGGGACGTCCAAGGCGCAGCCGGAGGGCACGCCCTTCACGCTGCCGGCGGGCATCACGCTCGAGTCGCCCATCAAGAGCTACAACGTCGAGGACCCGGTGGACTGCGACGACAAGTTCAAGAAGGAGGCGAAGGGCAGCGGCGGCGCCGTGGCCCTGTGCCTCATCTTCCGCAACACCACCGGCGGCGTCGTCACGGTCACGCTGCCCCCCGGCCTCATCGTCGTCTCCAAGGACGGGAGCATCCAGAACGGGCTGCTGGCGCAGCGGGTCAGCATTGAAGTGCCGCCGGGCGAGCGCTACTTCGCGCCCCTGTTCCTGTACTGCGCCAACCAGGACCGCGCGACCAGCGGCATCAACGACGACTATGCCCTGGGCCCCGTCATCGGGTACGAGGGCTTCCAGGAGCTGTACTCGCTGCTGGAGGGCAAGCAGCTGACGGTCGACGACGTCACGCCCATCCAGCTGGCCATCACCCACCTGACCAACGGCGAGGGGCTGTCCGCCTCCGACCGCGCCGCCCTGAAGGCGCTGTAGCCGTCCCGCCGTTCGCGCCCGGCGGGGCCTCACCTCCGCCGGGCGATCTCCTGGATGAGCGCCACGTAGCGGCGCTGCTGGGGGTTCAACTTGAAGGCCTTGCGCAGGGCGTCCTCCGCGAGCGCCCACTGGCCCTCGCCGCGGGCCACGTCGCCCAGGAAGGCCCAGCCCTCCTCCAGGCCGGGCTCCTGGCGCACCAGCTCCTGGAGCTCCTGGAGCACGAGCCGGCCGTGCGCCTCCGGCTTCATGAGGTAGCGCGCCCAGGCGCGGTGGGCCTGGTGCAGCGGCCGCGGGTCGATGTCGCAGGCGTATTCGAAGTACTCGAAGGCGCCCGCGAAGTTGCGCGCCTCCAGGCGCCGCTTGCCCTCGTCGAACTGGGTGGTGGCGTCCAAGAGGTCCGTGCGGATGCGGAACTGCTCCGCGGTGGAGGGCCGGCCGGTGCTGCTGCGCGCCTTCTCCCGCTGGGCCTGCCGGCGCTTCTTCCACAGCGTGTTCTGCTCCGGCTCCGACAGCGCGCCGTAGGCCCGCGCGTACGCGGCCAGCATCCCTTCCGCCTTCTCCTTCAGCTCCGCGGTGTGGAAGCGCAAGGGGGCGAAGCGGTCCGCGGCGGCGAGGAACGCCTTGCGCAGCGCCACCGGCTGCACGTCCTCCGGCACGTCCAGCAGCGCGAACGGATCCAGGCCGCGGTGGTTGAGGAACGCGCCCACCAGCGCGTTGCGCGCGGCCTCGTCCTCGTCCGCGAAGGGCGTGCCCGAGGGGGCCTGCGACGGCACGGGCACCGGCGTGGGGAGGGGCTCCGGCACGTGCGCGGGAACGGCGGGGGCCTGCTGGGCCAGCGCCTGGGTGCGCGCGTCCACGTCCTCCGCGAAGCCCGCCACGCCCAGCAGGCACAGCGCGTAGAGCCGGCGCAGCACGGCGTCCATGTCGAAGCCGGTGCGCTCCAGCAGTTCGTTGAAGGTGGGCCGCTGGCGCAGGGCCTGGAACAGGCGCGCGTCCTTGGAGGACAGCTTGGGGGCGGACTCCACGCCGGGCATCTGTCCGAAGCGGCGCTCGTCGGTGAAGGTGAAGTGCGTGGCGACGGTGTCGAAGGGCAGCTGCGTGGAGACGCCGGTGAGGATGAGCTGCGCGGTGTTGGCGCGCACGGTGGCGTCCGGGGTCTCCACGTCCGCGATGAGGCGGTACTTCGCGTCCGTCCAGCGGAAGCAGTCCAGCAGCTTGTGCGCCAGGTTCGCCTGGAGCTGCTTGTAGAGGTCGAAGGGGCTGATGAGCCCCTTCTGCACGAGCAGCGCGCCCAGCTGCAGGCCCGAGGACACGCTCTCCGCCAGGGCCTTCTGGTAGTCCGCCTCCGACAGGCGGCCCTTCTCCACCAGGTACTTGCCCAGCGTCTCGTGCAGGAGGTTGGAGTGGCACGCCACCGGCGCGCCGTCCTCGAAGGTGATGCGCTTCTCGCGCTGGCGCACCTTGAGCTCCAGCGTGCAGGTGCGCTCCTCCACCATCAGCGCGTGCAAGAGCAGCGGGAAGGGCGTGTCCGCCAGCATGCCCTCGCGCTGGCGCAGCACCTGGGACGGAGGGGGGAACATGCGCGGAGAGCCTGGCACCCTTCTCGCCTGGCGGAGGCCGTCAGGGGTGGGCGCCGCGCGGACTACTCCGCGTCGTCGCCGCCCAGGTCGTCCGCAGCGTAGGGGTCATCATAGTAGGAGCCGTAGGGGCCCGGGGCCGTGTCGTGCGTGGGCAGGTAGCGGGTCAGGTACGCCCCCACGCCCATCATCACCAGGGCCACGGCGGCGTACGTGAGCGGGCGGGACGGGCGCGCCCGCCAGGCCCACCAGCGGTCGCGGCGCTTCTGGAAGCGGGGGGCGAGGGCGTACTCGCGCCAGGCGGCGTCGCGGGCCTCCTTCGCCTCCACGTCCAGCCCCTGCCTGTCCAGCACGCGGGACAGGAGCACGCGGCCCTCCACGGAGCCCTGGCGCACCTGGAGGAAGCGCTCCAGGGCCTCCTGCGCGCCCTTCAGCTCGCCGCGCTGGAGGCGGAAGCGGCCGCGCTCCAGGTCGATGGAGCCCTGCCGGTAGTCGGCGTCCAGGCGCTCGGCCTCGGTGAGCAGCAATTCTCCCCGGGGGGCGTCGCCCGCGCCCAGGTAGGCCACGCCCAGCAGGTAGAGGGTGTCCACGTCGTCGTCGCCCGCGTCCAGGTTGGGGCGCAGGAGGTCCACCGCCTCCTGGTAGCGCTTCTGGCCCACGCGGATGTCCGCCAGCTCCGCGCGGGCGCGGCGGTCGTGGGTGTTGGTCAGGATGGTGCCCGCGAGCTCGCCCGCGCGCTGCCAGCGCTTGAAGGCGCGCATGGGGCTGGGGAACAGCTGGAGGGTGAAGCGGTCCGCCGCGAACATCAGCCCGGCCAGCAACACCAACGACAGCAGCGGGCTGCCCGTCAGCATCGTGAGGCCCATCCACAAGAACCACTTGGTCAGCACGGTCGACTCGTCCTTCCTGGAAACGGCTACAGCAGCCGCGCGCAGATGGCGCTGTGCACGTCCGCCCCCCGCTCCGTCAGGGCCAGCCTGCGGCCGTGGCGTGTGGCGAAGCCGTGGGCCACCAGCCGCTCCACTTCCGCGCGCCGGGGCTCCACGGGCTGGCCGTATCGCTCACAGACGGCCTCCCAGTCCACCCCCGACACCAGGCGCAGGCCCATGCTCAGCCGCTCGGCGAAGAGCTCCTCGGGGCCCAGGGCCTCGCGGCTGGCCTCCGGGAGCCTCCCCTCCTCCACCGTGCGCAGGTAGACCTCCGGGCTCCGGAGGTTCACGTAGCGGTGGGCTTCCGGGGACAGCAGCATGCCGGTGGCGCCCACGCCCAGCGCCAGGTACTCGCCGCCGGTCCAGTACAGCGCGTTGTGCCGGGAGCTGAGGCCTTCGCGCGCGTGGTTGGACACCTCGTAGCGGGTGAGGCCGTGGGCGCCGTACACGTCGCGCACCATGCGGGCCATGGCCACCACGTCATCGTCCTCCGGCAGGCAGAGCTCGCCGCGCTCCAGCTGCTTGGACAGCGGCGTGGACTCCGCCAGCACCTCGCGCTCCACCGTCAGCGCGTAGGTGGACAGGTGCTCCGGCTCCAGCGCCACCGCGCGGCGCGCGTCCGCCTCCACCTGCGCGAGCGTCTGGCCGTGCACGCCGTAGATGAAGTCCAGCGCCACCACGGGGAAGCCCGCCTCGCGCGCCGCCGCCACCGCGCCCTCCACCATGCCGCGTCGTGCGCGCGGCCCAGCGCCTTCAGCGTCTCCGGCTGGAAGGACTGCACGCCCAGCGACAGGCGGTTGATGCCCGCGGCGCGGTAGCCGGCGAAGCGCTCCGCGTCCGCGCGC
This sequence comes from Corallococcus sp. 4LFB, assembly GCF_046520365.1. Lineage (NCBI taxonomy): Bacteria > Pseudomonadati > Myxococcota > Myxococcia > Myxococcales > Myxococcaceae > Corallococcus > Corallococcus sp. 4LFB. The sequence goes on along the minus strand of NZ_JBKGHJ010000123.1, from coordinate 1,600 downwards.
TCCGGGTTGCCCTCCAGCGACACCTCCAGGCCGGGGGCGAGCGACAGGCGCGCGGCGATGCCCTCCAGCACGCGCGCCACGTAGCGGGGGTGCCACAGGGACGGCGTGCCGCCGCCCAGGAAGAGGGACTCCAGCGGCTTCGTGCGCAGCGACGGGTCCGCGGCGAGCCGCACGTCCAGCTCCGCCAGCACCGCGTTGGCGTAGCGCTCCTCCGGCACCTGGCGCGCCACCGCCACCGCGAAGTCGCAGTAGGGGCACTTGGCCAGGCAATAGGGGAAGTGCAGGTAGAGCCCGAAGCGGGCCGCCTGCATGCCCGTCAACGGGTCCGTGGGCGCGGCGAAGGACATGGAGGTCCAACCTCTACTTCAGGGCCTTCAATTGCGCTTCCAGCCGCGCCACCTTCGCCTTGGTGCTGGCGGCCGACTCGAGCGCTGCCTCGGCCGCCATCAGCTTGCGCTTCATGGAGGCCACGTCCGCCTTGAGCTGGTCGCGTTCGGCGACCACGTCCGCGGGCGCACCCGCGCCCGAAGCAGGGCCGCCGCGAGCTTCGCTTCGAGCGCCTGGCGGGCCGCCTGCTCGGCCTTGAGCGAGGCCTGCGCCTGGGCGAGCTTCGCCTCCAGCGCGGCCTGCGCCGCATCCCCGGCCTGCACGGCGGATCCGCGACCTTCGCCTCCAGCGCGGCCCGCTCCGCCTGCTCCGCTTCGAGCGCGGCGCGAGCCTCCTCGAGCTGCGCCTCCAGCGCCGCCTTCACACCCTGCTCCTCCAGGAGCGTGACGTCGGCCTGCGCGAGCTTCGCTTCCAGCGACTCCCTGACGTCCTGCTCCGACTGGAGCGTGGCGCTGGCCTGCGCGAGCTTCGCTTCGAGCGCGGCCTTCGCCTCCTGCTCCGACTGGAGCGTGGCGCTGGCCTGCGCGAGCTTCGCTTCAAGCGTGGCCTTCGCGGCGTCCAGGTCCTTCACGCGGGCCGCCTGGGCCTCGGCGATGCGCCGCTTGGCCTCGGAGGCCTCCAGCGCGCCCTCCACCATCTTCACGCGCTGCTGGAGCCGGTCCACCTTGTCCGCTTCCGCGCGGGCGGCCTCCAGCTGCTCGTTGAGCGCGGCCAGCTCCTCGCGCTGACCTTCATGTCCGGAGCTCAGCGCCTCGGCGCGGCCCTCGGCCTCGGCGATGGCCACCCGCGCGTCCGCGGCCTCGGCTTCCACCGCCTCGCGGCGGGCGCGCTCCAGCGCCAGCTCCTCCTGGGCCTTGGCGACCAGGGCCTGCTGGCGCTGCAGCTCCGCCTCCCGCTGACCCGAGGCCGTCTCCAGCATGGACACGCGCGCGGAGTAGCCCACGCGCTCCGCCTGCGTGGTGGCGAGCTTGCGCTCCACGGCGGCCAGCTGCTGCTGGTGCTCTTCCCGCACGGCCGTGGCCTGGGCGGTGAGCTCCGCCAGCTGGGCCTCCAGCGCCGTCACCTTCGCCTCGGCCGCGTGCACCCGGCCCTCGGCCTCGTGCACCGCCTCGCCGAGCGCCGCCGCGTCCGACTCCATCGGTCGCGCAGCGAGACCTGCTCGACTCCGCGCTCCAGCACTCGCGCCAGCGAGGCAGCTCCCGACTCCGGCCAT
>NZ_JBKGHJ010001239.1:0-443 GCF_046520365.1 Corallococcus sp. 4LFB | reverse complement strand
CCGACGTGAAGTCCACGTACGCGACGTTGCGGCTTCCCACGCCACTCTGCGGCGCGTGCTTCGGCTGACGGGCAAGCTCCTCGCTCGCCTCCTCCAGCCGCACCACGTCCAGCCCGTCCGTGGGCAGTCGCTCGCCCAGCGCTCGCGTCGTCACCAGCACGCGCGCTCCGGCCTCCTTCAGCATGTACGCCAGCCGCTCGCGCGGGTAGTCCGCCTCCAACGGCACGTAGGCGCCACCCGCCTTGAGGATGGCCACCAGCGCCACCACCAACTCCACGCCGCGCTCCAGGCACAGCGCCACCCTCGACTCGGGGCCTACTCCGCGCGCCCGCAGCAGGTGCGCCAGCTGGTTCGCCTTCGCGTCCAGCTGCGCGTACGTCAACTGCTGCTCGCCCGCCTCCAGCGCCACCGCGTCAGGACGACGCGCCACCTGCGCCGCGAAG
>NZ_JBKGHJ010001238.1:0-456 GCF_046520365.1 Corallococcus sp. 4LFB | reverse complement strand
CGGCTCGCGGAGGAGGCCCGGCTCGCCGAGGAGGCTCGGCTGGCCGAGGAAGCCGCTCGAGTTGAAGCGGAGCGCCTTGCCGAAGAAGCGCGACAGGCGGAACAAGCGCGCCTCGCCGAGGAAGCCCGGCTTCGTGCCCTTGAAGAGGCTCGACTCGCGGAACTGGCGCGCATTGAAGCCGAGCGACTCGCGGAAGAGGCTCGGCTCGCAGAAGAGGCCCGCCTTCGCGAAGAGGAAGAGGCGAGGCTCGCGGAAGAGGCTCGGCTCGCGGAAGAAGCCCGGCTTCGGGCGATCGAGGAGGCCCGGCTGGCCGAAGAGGCTCGCCTCGCCGAAGAAGCCCGGCTTCGCGCTGAGGAGGAAGCGCGGCTGGCTGAACAGGCCCGCCTCGCCGAAGAGGCGCGGCTCCGTGCGGAGGAAGAGGCCCGACTCGCGGAAGAGGCTCGCTTGGCCGAGGAG
>NZ_JBKGHJ010001237.1:0-462 GCF_046520365.1 Corallococcus sp. 4LFB | reverse complement strand
TCGCCTGCTGTCGCAGTCCGTCCCGAACAATCTTCAACGTTCCACCGTAGTATTTCATCGCATTGCTCGCATCCGTATTCAACTGCACGCGTAGGTCCTCGGCCTCGAAAGGCTTGAGGTTTCGACTCTTGAAGCTGAACGTCTCCACCCGAGGTGGTTGGCCCGGTGGCGGGCGCTCCTCGATGACGAGGACGTCGGCGTACCGGAAGTCCACCTTCGACACGCCCACGTGCGTCTCGATGCGCGGCTGCTCGAAGTCGCCGAGCCACCGCCGCTGTGCGCGGGGCAACGCAGCGTCCGCCTCCAGGATGGCGATCATGGTCCGCTCGAAAGCCATGCCCCGAGCATAGTAGGCGCGCATCCCCCCGTAGCCCTCCCACTTCAGGGGGCCCTTGACGGCGTCACCGTCCCGAATCTCCTTCAGCCGCCTCTTGCGGTAGGCGACGTACTCCTGCCAGAGCG
>NZ_JBKGHJ010001236.1:0-464 GCF_046520365.1 Corallococcus sp. 4LFB | reverse complement strand
GGCGTACGTGCTGGACACGCACGGGCAGCCGGTGCCGGTGGGTGTGCCCGGAGAGCTGTACCTGGGCGGAGAAGGCCTGACGCGCGGCTACCTGGGCCAGCCGGGCCTCACGGCGGAGCGCTTCGTACCGAACCCCTACGGCACTCCTGGCTCCCGGCTGTACCGCACGGGAGACAAGGCGCGGTGGAGCCGGGACGGGACGCTGGAGTACCTGGGCCGCATGGACTTCCAGGTGAAGGTGCGCGGCTTCCGCATCGAGCTGGGAGAAGTGGAAGCGGCGCTGGGCGAGCAGCCCACGGTGCGAGACGTCGTGGTGGTGGTGCGTGAGGACGCACCGGGCGACAAGCGGCTGGTGGCGTACGTGGTGGCGCAGCCGGGCCACACACTGGAGTCGGCCGCGCTGCGTAGCGCCCTGAAGGGACGGCTGCCGGAGTACATGGTGCCGTCGGCCTTCGTGGTGCTGG
>NZ_JBKGHJ010001235.1:0-475 GCF_046520365.1 Corallococcus sp. 4LFB | reverse complement strand
AACGGCTACGGCCCCACGGAGAACACCACCTTCTCCGCCACCTTCGCCATGCATCGCGACACGGTGGTGGATGGCCCGGTGCCCATTGGCCGGCCGCTCTCCAACTCCACTGCCTACGTACTCGACGCGCACCTGCGTCCGGTGCCAGTGGGCGTCGCGGGGGAGGTGTACGTCGGTGGCCAGGGCCTCGCCTGGGGCTACCTCCACCGCCCGGACCTGACCGCGGAGCGCTTCGTCCCCCACCCCTTCGCTTCCACGCCGGGCGAGCGCCTCTACCGCACGGGCGACAAGGCCCGCTGGCGAGAGGACGGCACGCTCGACTTCCTGGGCCGCGTCGACTTCCAGGTGAAGGTGCGCGGCTTCCGCATCGAGCTGGGTGAAATCGAAGCAGCGCTGCGTGCATTCCCTGGCGTCAACGAAGCCGTTGTCGTGGCCCGGGGCGCGGACACGGACAAGCGCCTCATCGGCTACGTCA
>NZ_JBKGHJ010001234.1:0-476 GCF_046520365.1 Corallococcus sp. 4LFB | reverse complement strand
TGCGGCCAGGCGCCTTCGCTTCGGTGGGGCTGGGGGTGGACAATGCGCGCTGAGCAGCCTTGGGGCAGCGGGTTGGGCCTCGCGCTGGTGGTGGCCCTCCTGGCCTCCGGGTGCGCTTCGTTGCCGGCGAGGCCGGGCCAGGCGGGCGTGGGGCGGCTCTAGCCTTCAGTCCCTTCTCCGCGCCCTCTCATGCGGCGAGGAGTGCGGCGGCAGGTGTGTATCGGGGCGAGGAGTCAGGCGCCGCGGATGGGACGCCAGAGACGGCCCCGATGGGCTATCGGCGGGTGCCCGTCGGCAACGCCGTCCACGGGAAGGAGGGGGCGCGGGGCTCGGGCGAGGAGGGCGGAGCCTTCGCCTGTGGCGGCAAGGCCCTGCCCTCGGGCTGGCCCCGTCTGAGCCACAGCCGGGAGGTGCTGGCGCCCTTCCTGGCGTGTGCCTCGCCCGCGGAGTTCGTGGCCATGCAGCGCGGGGTGGAC
>NZ_JBKGHJ010001233.1:0-481 GCF_046520365.1 Corallococcus sp. 4LFB | reverse complement strand
GAAGCGTGCGTGCACTCGCTCTTCGAGGCGCAGGTGCGCAACGCGCCCGAGGCGCTGGCAGCCGTGTTCGAGGGGACGGAATTGACGTACGCGCAGCTGGATGCGCGCGCCAATCAACTCGCGCATACCCTTCGCCGTCGTGGCGTGGGCCCGGAAGTTCGCGTCGCGCTCAGCGTCGAGCGCTCGCTCGATATCGTCATCGGCTTGCTTGGCATCCTGAAGGCTGGTGGTGCCTGGGTGCCGGTGGATCCGCTGCTCCCCCGGGAGCGGCTGGCCTTCATGCTGGAGGACAGCGCCGCGCAGGTGCTCGTCACCCAGCAGGGGCTGGTGGACCGCTTCCCGGAGGCGCTGCGTGGCCGCGCGCTCTGCCTGGACACCGCGCGCGGTGCGCTCGCCGAAGAGTCCACGGACGCGCCCACGACGGGTGTGACGCCCGCGAACATGGCGTACCTGCTCTACACGTCGGGCAGCACGGGCACGC
>NZ_JBKGHJ010001232.1:0-483 GCF_046520365.1 Corallococcus sp. 4LFB | reverse complement strand
TGCCGCTGTCCTTCGCCCAGCAGCGGCTGTGGCTCATCGACCAACTGGAGCCGGGTAGCGCCCTTTACAATATGCCCGTCGCCGTCCGGCTGGAAGGCGACCTGCACGCCGACGTGCTGGAGCGTGCCCTGCAGGAAGTCGTGCGCCGTCACGAAGCCTTGCGAACCACCTTCGCCCAGGTGGAGGGAGCGCCCGTCCAGGTCATCCATCCCGACAGCATTCTGCCGCTGAGCCTCGTGGACCTTTCGGACGTGCCCGAAACGCAGCGCGAGTCCGAGACGCGAGCCCGCGTGGAGACGGAGATGCGCCGGCCCTTCGACTTGCACACCGGGCCTCTGCTCCGCACGCTGCTCTTCAAGCTGAGCGAAACGGAGCACGTCCTCGTCGTCACCATGCACCACATCGTCTCCGACGGCTGGTCGCTGGGCGTGCTGGTGCGGGAAGTCGCCGCCCTCTACGCGGCCTTCTCCGCAGGGCAGCCGT
>NZ_JBKGHJ010001231.1:0-494 GCF_046520365.1 Corallococcus sp. 4LFB | reverse complement strand
GGCGGACGGGCCCGGGCCGCATGGGCATACCCTGAGAGGCATGCCATACCGGCCCGGCTCACCCTCGCGTCGCCAGGCCCTCGCGCAGCATTTCATCCACGAGTGACGCGGCCTTCTCCTCGGCGGTTGCGCCCTGCACGCGCAGCGCGACGGACTCGAAACGCTGGGTATTGGCAACCACCCAGTCGATGTACTCGGGAATGGAAAGGCGCTCCACGCCGAAGGCGATGTCCTGCATTCCCTTCACGATTTGGACGGCCGTGCCCTCGAAGACACGTCCGTCGCGCATGATGATCATCATGACTTCTTCTCCTTCAGGTGAGTGCGCCAGCAACCGGACTCGATGATGGGGCGGCCAGCCAACCGCCCCTTGGGAAACAGGTATGCCTCGACGCGGCCGGCACCGTCGAGGGCAATGGACGTGCGCTGGTAGAAGCGAGGGTGGCCCTCGAGCCTGTCGAGCGCCGCCAGCATGAGCGCGTCGACTTCGTACA
>NZ_JBKGHJ010001230.1:0-496 GCF_046520365.1 Corallococcus sp. 4LFB | reverse complement strand
CTCATCTACACGTCGGGAAGCACGGGCCGTCCGAAGGGCGTGGCGGTGACGCACCGGAACGCCGTGGCCTTCCTGGCGTGGGCGACGGAGACGTTCACACAGGAAGAGACGAAGGCGGTGCTCGCGGCGACGAGCCTGAACTTCGACCTCTCCGTCTTCGAGCTCTTCGCGCCGCTGGTGCGAGGCGGCAGCGTGGTGGTGGTGCGCAATGCGCTGCATCTGGCGGAGGAGAAGCCCGAGGCGGAGGTAACGCTCATCAACACGGTGCCGTCGGCGATGGCGCAGTTGGTACGGCTGAATGCAGTACCGCCGTCCGTCCAGGTCATCAATCTCGCGGGCGAAGCGTTGCCGGAGACGCTGGCGAAGGCCGTCTACGCGGTGCCGACGGTGAAGAAGCTCTACAACCTGTACGGCCCGTCGGAAGACACGACGTACTCAACATGGTCGCTGGTGGGACGCGCAGAGGTTCCGAACATCGGCCGGCCCCTCACCAACA
>NZ_JBKGHJ010000122.1:0-18328 GCF_046520365.1 Corallococcus sp. 4LFB | reverse complement strand
TTCGCGGCGGCCGGCGCGGGGGGGCGGCTTCGACGGCGCGGGCGCGGGCGTCTGCGCCGCGAGCAGGGACACGATGAGCGGAAGGGACGCGAGGGTCATGGTGCCGCCGACCCTACCAGCGCCATCGCCCTTCCCGGCACCCACGCACGCCGTTCCCCCCACCCACGCGATGACGTGTTTTGAACAGGGAATGGCCCCGGGACGGTGATGCGGTGCGGCGGCCGGGCAGGCGGGGCGGTGTCGCGCTCCGTTCCCGGGCGATCGCACCCGCCGTCTTCGCGACAGGCCCCGCGGCGTGATGCCAGGGGCTTGCGACGTGCGCCGGTGCACACCGTCGGAGGCGGACAGTGGCCCTTGCGTGGGGGTTCGCCGGCGTGGAGGTGATGCCCACCCTTACCCCTGTCGACATCGGCGCCGAGCCGCGTCCGCGGCCCGCCGAGGAGGGGGGACTTCGACATGGCCTGGATGCGGGGGAAGACACTGCGGGTCGTCGCGCTCACGGCGCTGGGGGTGTTCGCGCCCGCGTGCGGAGGCGGCTCGGCGGAGGACTCCGGCACGCCTCCCACGCAGGACGGCCCGGTGCTCGTGCCGCCCACCCAGGCGCAGCTGCGCATCGTGCAGGCCGCGCCGGGCACGCCCGCGATGGACGTCTACCTCGCCGGCAACCCCACGCCCGTGGCGCGGGCCGTGGCCTATGGCGCCACCACGCCTACCTCACGCGCGAAGCGGGCGCCGTCACCGTGGAGCTGCGGCCCACGGGCGCGGCGGCGGACTCGCGGCCCGTCGTGTCCCAGCCGGTGGGCATGGAGGCCGGGACGCGCTGGACGGTGGTGGCCGCGGGCGCCCTCTCCGCTTCCGACTCCGACGCGGCGCTGCGCACGCTGCTCTTGCGCGACAACACCGTGCCCGCGGACGGCGGCCAGACGCGCGTGCGCATCGTCAACGCCGGCACGGACGCGCCCACGGTGGACGTGGACCTGGGCAATGACGGCTCGGTGGAGGTGGCGTCCCTCGCGCGCTTCAAGGACTCCGGCGAGGAGCCGTGGGTGCTGCCTTCGGGCGCCGCGTTCCAGGTGGGCCTGCGCACCGGTGGCCGGGCGCTGACGTCCTTCACCGTGCCCGCGGCCGGCTCCGGCACGGACACGCTCATCGTCGCCACCGGCCTCATGTCCGCCCCCGCGCGCGCGGGCGACGGCTTCTCCCTGCTCACCGCGGGCCGCGACGGGACGCTGGCCATCCTGCGGCAGAACCCGACGGTGTACGTGCTGCACGCGTCACCGGACGCGCCCGCGCTGGACCTCTTCGCCAGCGACCGCGAGCTGTCCGGCGGCCTCGCGTACGGCGCGCTGTCCTCGCCGCTCCAGGTGCCGCCGGGCACGTACACGCTGGACTTCTTCGCCGCCGCGCCCGGCACGGAGCGGCCCCCGAGCGCGCCGGTGGTGACGGCGACGACGCCCACGCTCGTTCCGGGCGAGCGCTACCTGATGGTCGCCGCGGGCTACCTCGCGCCGCCCCGGCCGTCGGCGTCCCCGTTCACGCTGCTGCCCCTCACGGACCGCTTCGCGAGCGACCCCTCCAACTGCGCCTGCGCTGGGTGCACGCCGCGGCGGACACGCCCGCGGTGGACGTGGGGCCGCTGGGCTCGGAGCGCCGCGTGCTGCCGGACGCGCCCTTCCTCGACGTGCCCTTCGCCACCGCCACCGCGCAGGACGGCCTGCCGCTGCCTTCCGGTGGCACCGTCACGCTGGGCGTGGTGCCGTCCAACGACGCCAACCGCGCGCCGCGCACGAGCTTCTCCGTGACGCCCCAGCCGGACACGCGCGTCTTCGCCGTCGCCACCGACACGCCCGGCGCCGCGCTCGGCAGCTGGGACCTCCAGCTGCTGTGGGTGGACACCACGCGCACGCCGTGGACCGTGAGCACGCAGGCGGACGTGCCCTGACGTCAGAAGGCCCACCAGATGAGGCTCACACCCTATGAGTGCTGACCCCACAGAGTGTAAATGGTCATGGACTACGCGAGTTTACACGAGCGAGCTGTTGGGCCATGCAGTCTAACAAGAGCTAAGGAATAAGTAGGTGGCCTGACTTCAGCCAGTTTACACCCCTACATTCTGGTGCAGAGCACGTCGACGCTGCCCCCTTGACGAAAACCCACAAAGCTCTGGATCAGTTTCGTGCAGAAAATGCCGTGTCGGGCAGAGAGCGGCACTTTCAGATGCAACATGTAGCTGGCTGTTAAGCCGGCAATTTCATTGACGTGAGCAGCCGAGAACCCACTGTTACTACCTGCCTCGGTCCGCGCCCCCGCCCGTGGCAATAGTAACCAGCACTGTGGGCATCACCCTGTAGCCCCCCGTTGCAACTAGCAAAATCTATGCGCCCAGTACAGATAGGAAAGAGCAGCAAGGGCCATCCGGCAAGGCTGTACGTTTTCGAGGGTGTCGACCGCATCAAGCGGGCAGCGGTAGCCGAGGCATTTGCTCAAGCACTCACGCAGCGAGGTATCAACTGCATCTATCTATCTTGCCAGAAAGGCCCGGCGCCTATTCTTAATGATGCCCCCCTTACTGTCAAAGGTAGAAAATCCCGCCAGTCGGCAGTCAGCGCTGAACCAATTATCGAGCAGTTAGTTGATGCCTTTTCACGGATAAAGTGTGCGGTGAAGGATGCAGCCCCAGCCCTCGCATCGAGCACATGCGTAGTGACGGATAGTTTCTGGTGGTCGACGGTCGTGGATGGCCAGGCACGAGGAGTGCCCACCCGCCTGCTCAACCGACTCAGTGAACTTGAGCGTACGTTCTGGGACGAGCAGGCCTCACCGCATGCCATCTTCGTGCTGTCTGCGGCGGAACCGAAGCAAGGGGGAGTCGCCCGACTGGGTCAGGGAGGAGTGAATCGCGGCTACAAATCGCTCGCAGAGGACAATGGGACCATCTACTCCGTCCGCCACTTGGATGACGGTTACTCTCCCGAGGAGCTAGCCGCGAAGGCCCTCTTGCTCGCACCGGAAGCCCTATTGAGGGTTGCCCCCTCTGAGATGCCTCTCGTCCTGAAACAGCCCGAGCAGCACTCGGTCGAGCAGCTAGGCTTCACCTTCACGCCTAAGCTTGCCCCCAAGAGTGCGCCTCGCTCACTGACACAGTGTCTGCCCCAGGCCCTGCGGCCGACACCAGTGTTTGAAACATATTGGCGTTTTGCAGCCGAGCGTCAGGAGGTTTTCTTCGGACGACTCGAAGGCACTCCGCCTCCGTGGACCGACGATCCCATCCTCTTGGAGTACCGTTTCACCAACGCCTACCGAGCGGCAGACCGTGTTAGCCAGTACCTCATTCGGAACGTCACCTACCGAGGCGAGCAAACTGCCGAGAACATTTTCTTCCGGACGCTCTTGTTCAAGTTCTTCAACAAGATCGAAACTTGGAAACTGCTTGAGGCTGAAGTAGGAGAAGTCTCCTTAGCGAATTACGACTTCGATCGTTACGAGCGAGTGCTCTCAGGGGCCATGGAGCGAGGGGAACGCATCTACTCCGCCGCCTATGTCATGCCGGCAGCCTCTGGTTTCGATCACCATCGCAAACATGGCACTCATTTGCGCTTGCTTGAGCACCTGATGAAGGAGCGCGTTCCGCTGCGCATGCAGGAAGCCAGAAACTTGCGGACAGCCTTCGAGATTCTTCGCTCGTACCCGATGATGGGTGACTTCCTCGCATACCAGTATGTGACGGACCTTAACTACAGCGCGGCCTACGATTTCGAGGAAGACTTCATTGTTCCCGGCCCAGGAGCACGCGATGGAATCCGCAAGTGCTTCGGAGACTTGGGGGGAATTACAGAGTCACAGGTCATCGAACATGTCACACGCATTCAGGATGATGCCTTCGAAGCGCTAGGCTTGCGCTTCCGTTCCCTGTGGGGCCGTAAGCTACACCTGATCGACTGCCAGAACCTCTTCTGCGAAGTCGATAAGTACTCCCGTGTAGCCCACCCAGAGGTGCAGGGAATCAGCGGCCGGACGCGCATCAAGCAGCATTACCGTCATGACCCACGCCAGATAGACTACTGGTTTCCCCCCAAATGGGGTCTTAACGAGCGCATTGAGAAAGAGTCGAGTCCTGGGAGTTCGAAGCAACGGACTCAAGCTTTGGGCTAGATTGGGAGACAGCCGATGGATCTGAGGGAGTACCAACGACGGGCCCAAGAAACAGACCGGAACCCTTCTAACACCGAGGAAGGTCTGATCGTCCCCTTGCTGGGTCTCGCCGGTGAAGTGGGTACACTGCTGTCGGACTACAAGAAGAAGCTGCGGGACCGCGACACGTACCGCCTCTTCAAAGAGAACGTTGCCGAGGAGTTGGGAGATATCCTCTGGTACGTCGCCAACGTCGCAACGAAGTTTGGTCTGGAGATTGACGAGATTGCACGGCTCAATCTCAAGAAGACCCGGGAGCGATTCCTGCGCGAGGACATCTCCGAATGCACGAATCCCTACTTGCTCTTCGATGAAGGCGCTCCTCCTGAGGAACAATTCCCACGTCAGTTCTCCGTGGAGTTCACCCAACAGATGCAGGGCAAGACGGCTGCGGTCTTTCTGAAGTGGAATGGACATATCATTGGCAACCGTCTAACCGACAATGCCTACGCCGATGATGGCTACCGCTTCCACGACGTATTCCACCTCTCCTACGCGGCTATACTCGGCTGGTCGCCTGTTATGCGCAAGCTAATGGGTCGCAAGCGTCGGAGTCAGCCAAAGGTAGATGAAGTTGAAGATGGGGGACGCTCCACAGTCATCGAGGAAGGCATTTCTGCATATGTCTTCTCCTACGCGGCGGACCATGACTTTTTACAAAACAGCCAAACCCTTGACTATGAACTGCTTCGTACCATCAAAAAACTAACTGCCAACCTTGAGATAAGGGAGCGCTCAACCGCTCAATGGGAGCAGGCTATACTAACGGGCTACCACGTCTGGCACGAGATGCGTTCGCATGAGGGCGGGACCGTGCATGTCGACATGATTAAGCGGACGTTGACCTTTTCTCCGACAACAAATACTCATCGCTAATATACCTTGCAAGTTCCAAGACTGTTAGCCGAGCCGCTACTTGGTTTGCGTACTGATCCACATAGCGAAGAAGCCCCATGGATACGAGAAACAGCGGAATGACGTACTCTTCCATCCAGTCCACCCTGCCTCCGTGTGCATTAACAAAGGCGGTCCTGAGGGCCTGAATCAAATCATGTCGCGGCTTAAATCGTTTCCTCAGGTTCTCCGGCAGTGCGACGTTCTGAGCATTCAACTGTGCAAACTGCCGCGCGTCCGCAAATGAAACGTCGGCAGGAAAGTAAATAAATCGCAGATTACACTCCAACAGAACGAAGTCCTTGGCAATATGGGCATTATCATCGGCCCATCCAAAATCAATCAGAAATGGACGTTCGGGCGTAGCATAGAGGATGTTTCCCGGGTGCAAATCGCCATGGACTGCGCCCAGGCGCAATGAAATATTGTTCCGAGCCATCAACTCGTTAAGCACCCAAAATGGGTTGAGCCAGCTGACACCAAAGTCTGATGTCTCTCGCTGAGTTCCCCAGAGTTCCATCCAGGAGCCACCCCAACTCTCTCCGAATTTTCTTAGGTATGGGGCATACTCTTTTTGGAATGAAGTCGACACAGAACGAGCCGTTCCATCTCGCTTATGGAGAGGATCTAGAATCTGAAAGGCGCTCTTCACCACATTCAGAGCCATTTCTAATTGGTCCTTGGTTGGCTCGGTTCCTTTTTTGATTGCTAGAAGCTGACGCAGGTCCGGAGCATCTAGAAAACTGAGAGCCGACTCGTGGCGTTGAACCAAGTCCGTCAACGCAAAAGGAGACCAAAGCACCTGATATTCTGTCTTTGACAGAACGTCAGAAATATGCAGGGGCACCGCATATTGGCTCTTATGGTAAGAAATATATGGCAGCAGTCGTTCGGCACGGTGAAGCTCATCCCGAAGCTCGGAGAGCGTTCCGAACGACTCGGGGGGCCTCTTCCGCAACTTGATAACCATTGGCTGAGATGGGAAGAGATTGCTGTTTCTCCGATGCCGGAAGTATCCCAGGAGGATGCTACTTCCCGAAAATCCCTGTTCAGCACCGATCCGGCTCAGAGGCAACAAACTAAGTTCATAATCCTGAGACAAATTTTTGTCATGTCCGTAGGCATTCAGTGCTGGCCAGATATCCTCGCGCCGGTTCGAGGCCTGATCAAGCTCTGACCCGCCTGTGTCTTTCTCTTCAAGTAGTTGCAGTGCAGAGTCCTGGATAGCTTTTCGACGTGACTGCTCAAGAAGGTCGTAAGAGACTTCCACTTCAATCTGCTTGGACATAGCGCCCTTATCGGTTCAAAACGTCATGAACTTCTGGATACCCTCTCGGAACTTATACTGCCCAGCATGGCTCGGATGGCGTACGTAGCTGGCCGGGACTCCCAACTGAGCAAGTGCCCTCTCCGCATGCCTTCCCACCGCAATAACAACAGACGGGGAGAAGTGATTTAGGAGTTCCGCCAAGAGCGGGAGGCATTGTTTGGCGGCTGCCCGACTAAAAGGCACATTGGACATCGGATCGCTCGGCTTATGCGGATGCAGGGGAGCAACGTTCCATAGTAGCGGGGGCTGATGAGAGTACGTTGGTAGTAACTTCCAGGCTTCCGACGCAGTGGCCTCTCGCGCCGCTTCCGTACACGTCGCTTTTTTCAAAGGAACGGTCTTGTAAAGCTTCTCAAAGGACGGGAGGCGCAGTTCATCGGTCAAAGGGAGCCCCGTACGCCGTCCGCCGAGATAGCCGAAGTCCTGGCCGATCCAAGCGGCTTTGATTGGGAACTGTTGGAGCGACTGAAGATAGCCTCTCAGATTCGCTTCGCGTACCTGGGGCGCCTGGTGCGTCATGCTTAGGACATAAGTCACGGTACGGATTGAAATGGTGCGACACCTGCACCTTACTCACGCGCACCACGAAGTCGTTGATGTCGAATGCCACGCATCCCCCTAGCTATTGGCACAAGCCCACTACATCATTTCGCGCTGGTCCGCGTCCCTCCTGTCCCCAATGTGTCGACGTCGACCCTGACACAGAAAGGGGAGGCTCGATTCGTCCCGGCGCCAGTAGAGTCTATCATGCCGCCAGTCTTGGTGTAGATGCCTCGAATCCCTACGCTCGAACGGAGCTTACTGCGGATACTCCTCGCGGTAGGGGAGAACACAGTCAGTTGGGCCATTAGGATGGCGTCGTCGAGGCCCATCTTGTCCATGCGCTTATATTTTTTGTCACACCAAAAGGCGAGACTGAGCTTGTTGCTTAGTTCGGCGCTGTACCGCACCGGATTGTTGAGACACCAGGTTGGTCGTAATCAGGCCGCCTGCTTCGACTGCATCAGTTCCCGCCGGGCCTGACTCGGAGAGAGGAAATGGTGACGCTCCATCGTCTGTGTGCCCATCGCGGCGTTGATCCTTCTCGTCATGTATTGTCGAGGAGCGCCAGCCTACCCCGCCAACATCGGATGGGCTCTCCCCCAGATGGGGGATATGGAGCTGGAGAAGCTTTGCCGGGGCGGCCCGGCTCACAGCTCAAGCGGTCGCTATTAGCGGCCCTTCTCGGCTCCCTTGCACCAGCTATTTCTCGTAGCCCACAGTCCCCCAACTATGCCTCACTCCCGGCCCCCCTTTCTTTGGTGCGGGCATGGAGGTCCGCGTGGCGCAAAGCACCTTGCCAGTGACTGTGCCAGATCCCACTGAGGTCCCCGTCCGGCACCGGCTTGAGCCCTGGCATGTCCATTGTGAAGGACGGCGGACGCGCCCTGACGTCAGAAGGCCCAGCCCACGTTGAGCAGGATGCGCTGGGAGAGGAACCACGCTGACTGGTGGGTGCGCTCCACGCGCGTCTCGTCCACGGGGCCCAGGCGCACGGAGTCATAGGCGAGCGCTTCGCGGCGGGCCCCGAACCCCACGCCGCCCTGCACCGTGAAGCCGGGCTCCAGCACCACGCTGTACCCCAGGACCGCCGACCCACCCACGGACCAGGTGTCCGCGTGGCTGTCATTGCTCAACGGGTCGGCCTGGAGGTCTCCCACCAGCGTGTGGGAGCTGCGCCCCACGCCCACCTCCAGGCGCGGTGACAGCCACAGCCCCTGGGGTGCCCGGCCCGTCAGGTAGAAGCGCACCGAGGGCGCCAGGCCGAACTGATAGGACGTGCGGTTGAAGCCCTCCAACCCGCTGGGCTCCGCCTCCTCGAACCGCGAGCGGTCGTGATTGAAGGACGCGAACACGCCCAGCCCCACGGAGAAGCGCTCGCCCATCACGCGCTCGCCCTCCAGCGACAGCTGGTTCAGGTTCTGGATGGGGACGGACACCGTCACCACGTTGCGCCGCTCCACCGGGAACGACCCCGTGGTGACGCCTTCCTCCGCGAACGCCACCGCCGACAGCAGCACCAGCGACACACCCAGCTTCCACTGCATCGAGACCATCTGATGAACCCCCGTCATGAAGCCGGACCCCCAAGGTCCGCCATGCCGGGGAAGGCCCATCGCAATCGATGTGCCAGCCTGCTCCCAGAGGAAGCCGCGCGCCGGTGAGGCCGGACACCGTGACAACGTGTCTCCGGTGCTCGGAGGCACGCGTGTCAGCGTGTCATGTCATCGCGTCACGGCGGCGTGAGCGCGGCCTGGGCCTGGTCGCGGCGCAGCTGGAGCACGCGCACGTCCGGGTCCACCACCAGCCGCTCCGGCGCGAACCCCGAGCGCAGCGTCACCCGCGCGGCTCCGCCCGCGTCGGGCTCCACGCGCGTCACGGCCCTGGCGGCCCCCTGGGGCGCGGCGGCCTCCGCGGCCTTCGTCACCGCCACCTCCACCGGCATGCGGCCCGCGCCCACGTTCGTCACCGTCGCCGTCGTCACCCACTGGCCGCCCTCCTTCGACACGCGCGCGTCGGTGACGCGGTACTCGGGCACCACGACCTCGAAGAAGGCCTGCCGGGTGAAGCGGTCGAAGGCTTCGGGAGACGGCGCGAAGGGGCGCATCACCGCGAGGAAGTCCTGCAGCACCGGATGGTCGGCGTTGTTCATGTATTGCTTCAGGAAGGCCTGGAGCCCCGCGTGCATCGCGTCGCGGCCCATCACGTCCTCCAGCATCCAGAACGTCCAGCCGCCCTTCTCGTAGAGGACCACCGTGTCGCCGTCGCGCGAGCCGTCCAGCTTCACCAGCGGCTGCTCCGCGTCCACGCGCCGGTCCTTGCCGTAGCGCTCCTCCATCCGCTTCGCGGTCTGCCTGCGCGCCTCCTGCCCGTCGAGCTGTTCGATGAGCTTGAGCGCCGAGTAGTGCGACAGGCCCTCCGACAGCACGTTGCCGCCGGGCCCCTTGCCGGGGATGAGCAGGTTGCCCCACCACTGGTGCGCGGCCTCGTGCGCGGTGACGAGCAGCACCGCGTTCGACTCCGGCGTGGGGAGCGTGAGGAACCCGATGGACTCCGAGAACGTGATGTCCGTGGGGAAACCCTGCGCGTAGTTGTCCAGGCCGGCGAACTCCGACAGCTTCAGCTCCGCCCACGGGAACGGGTGGAACCACTCCGAGTAGTACCGGCGCGCGGCCTCCAGCCCCCGCATCATCTCCGGCACGTTGTAGCCATGCGCCGGGTCGTGGAACACCACCGTGCCCGCGCCCTCCACGCGGCTCCACTTCCCCGCGATGACGTTGAAGAAGCTCACCGGGTGGTCGCTCCGCCACACCGTGGTGCGCCGGCCGTCCTTCACCGTGTCGCTCTCCCGCACGCCCACGGAGTTGAGCGTGTAGGCCTCCGGGCCGCTCACGCGGATGCGGAAGGGGAACGGCAGGTTGCTGCCCCACGCGGACTCCGTGGGCCCTTCGTAGAAGTCGTCCGCGTACACGCGCGGCTCGTATTTGTTCTCCCTCGGGTCGATGCCGCGCTCCTCCTCGTAGCCCACCACCGGCGCGAACGTGGGCGTCTCACTGGTGAGCACCACGCCCGACGGGAGGATGAACTCCTTGAGCGCGCCGCCCGCGCGCGACACGCCCGCGGGCACGTGGCCCGCGTACTGGAAGCCCACCGTCACCTTCGCCCCGGGCGCCAGCGGCGGGGACGGCGTGAACACATACAGCCCCGCGCGGTCCTCCGGCGTCACGTCCCTGCCATCCAGCGTCCAGCGCACGTCCGTCCAGCCGTCGCCGCCGCTCAAGGCGAAGCGAGGGAGCGCCACGCCGTGACGGTTCATCAGCGTGTACGTGCCCTTCATGCGGAAGGCGCTCGCCTCCGGCTCCAGGTCCACGTCCAGGTCCACGTCCGCCAGCATGGGCCGCGGCGCGTCCTTCCACGTCGCCAGGTTCTTCTGCCAGTACTCCTTCCCGCGCTTCTTCGCCGCCGCGCCCTGGTGGCCCTGTCCCACGAGGATGCCCAGCCACACCAGCGCCACCGCCGGCACCGCGAGGTACGGCGCCAGCCGCCACAGCCCGCGCGCGAGGCCCGCGGGCTTCAGTCCCTCCAGCGTCGTCACCGAGTCGCGGACGCGGCGGCGGTCCAGGCGCACCGCCAGCGCGGTGAAGAAGACGGCCCCGCCCAGCGCGGCCACGCGGTTGAGCACCAGCGCGGCGCGGTCCACCTGGAACGCGCCCAGGTCCGTCCACCGCACCGCGTCCCACAGCGGCCAGTTCGTCACCCAGGTGAGGTCGTTCCGCACGGCGAGGTAGCCGGTGAGCCCCAGCGCGGCCAGGGCCAGCGCGTACGTGCCGAAGCGGCCTCCCGTCACCGAGCGCGCGGCCAGGATGAAGCCCGTCCACAAGAGGAAGGTGGGGAACAGCAACAGCCCCCACACGAGCACGTACGGCGTCAGCGACAGCGGCACCCTGCCCTGCGACACCTGCACCAGCGTGCCCGCGAGCGCCATGGCCGTCAGCAGCGCCACCGCCACCAGGCTGTTCGCCAGCGCCTTGCCCAGCAGCACCGACAGCGTGCGCACCGGCGTCGCGTCGTGGATGGGCGCGAAGTTCGAGGCCTGCTCGCGCTCCAGCGACTCCACCACGTAGAACATCAACAACAGACACACGAGCACCGACGCCTGCGCCATCGTGCGCACCGCGAAGCGCCCGGGCACCAGCAGGAGGCTCGTGTCGAAGGGGCCCACCGCCGTGGCGCCCTGGGACACCATCTGCAACATCAGGAGCGGCAGGAACAGGTAGAGCCCCGGCTGCGACAGCAGGCCCCGCCCTTCCGCGCGCGTCACCGTCCACAGCCCCGTCCAGAAGCCCGGCGGCCGCACGCCCATGCGCAGCGCGGACAGCGGCGCCTCCGCGTGCGACAGCGCGACCTGCTTCGGCGGCGCGTCGAGGACTCCCCCCGCGCGCGGGGCCTTCGTGCGCACCTCGCCCTGGAGCGCGCGCGGAAGTGGCGCTCGCTCCAGGCCACCGCGCCCAGGCCCAGGGCCATGAGCACGAAGCGGCTGGTGACGAAGAGGGCGTCCAGCCCCACGGGCCGCGTGTTGTAGAAGTCCACGCCCCGGTCCACCTTGATCCACTCTTCCGTGAGCCACCGGAAGCCGCCGGGGTCCAGCGCCATCAGGAACCGGTTCACGCGCGGGTCCAACCAGCCGGGGGACCAGTCCCAGAGGAAGAAGACGCAGAGGAAGAACAGGCCCACCGGCAGGAAGTACACCGGCACCGCGCGGCGCGTGCGCTCGCCCGTGGCGAAGGCCGCGCCCGCCATGAAGACGATGAGCGGCAGGCCGAACCACACCGCGGCGCTCACGTAGTTCCCTAGCGCGAAGGGCCCTCGGAACTCCGCGTCCGCGCCCGCCGGCACGACGTGGTGGAAGAAGACGAGCAGCCCCATCATCCACGCGAGCGCCAGCACGTACGCGCCCAGCACGCCCGCGAACTTGCCCCACACGTACTCCGCGGACGTCAGCGGCGTGGTGTGCAGGAGGGGCTGCACGCGGGCCTCGTCGTCGGAGATGACGGACATGCCCGCGCCCACCGACACGAAGAACATGAACAGCATGAAGGTGAGCAGCAGCACCGTCTGCGCGACGGCGAACGCGCTGGTCACCCACGCCTTCTTGCCGCCCACCTCCGTGCTGCCCGCGTCGATGGTGACGTTGCCGGAGGACACGCCCCACACCACGGCCACCAGCAGCACGAGCAGCACCCAGAACAGCGGGCGCCTCACCTGGTGGCGCCACTCGGTGCGCGCCACGCGCCAGAGCCGGGACGCGTTCACGCGCCCACCGCCGGGGCGGATGCCGGAGCCGTGGGAGCCGTGGGAGCCGTGGGCTCGGGCGCGTCCTTCATCAGGAGGAGGTAGGCGTCCTCCAGCGTGGGCGGCGTGCGCTCGAAGCCGGGGGGCACGGGCGTGCCCGGGGCCGCGTGGATGCGCACGCGGTTGCGGCCCTCGAAGAGCACGGCCTGGGTGACGCGGTGCGCTTGCTGGAAGGCGGCCATGTCGGCCGGGGGGACGGTGCCCTCGAAGAGGGTGTCGTGGAGCGCGGACTTCGCCTCCGTGGGGCTGGTGATGGCCACCACGCGGCCGTGGCGGATGACGGCGAAGCGCGGGCAGAGCATGGCCACGTCCTCCACGATGTGCGTGGACAGGAGCACCGTGCGCTCGTGGGCCACCTCCGCGAGCAGCCGGTAGAAGCGCTGGCGCTCCTCGGGGTCCAGGCCCGCGGTGGGCTCGTCCACGATGAGGAGCTTCGGGTCTCCGGCCAGGGCCTGCGCGATGCCCAGCCGCTGCCGCATGCCGCCGGAGTACTCCTTCACCTTGCGCTTCGCGGCGAAGGTGAGGTTCACGCGCTCCAGCAACTGCGCGCACAGGGCCTTCAGCCCCTGCGGCGCGGTGACGCCCTTGAGCTCCAGCAGGTAGCGGAGCATGTCCTGGCCGGAGAGGTACGGGTAGAAGCCGAACTCCTGCGGCAGATAGCCCAGGTGCGGGCGCAGCGCCTCCGGGTGGCGCACGAGGTCCAGGCCGTCGAGCGTCACCTCGCCGGAGGTGGGCTCCAGGAGGCCGGAGAGGATCTTCATCAGGGTGGACTTGCCCGCGCCGTTGGGCCCGAGCAGGCCGAACATCCCCTTGGGGACGTCCAGGTCCACGCCACGAAGGGCCGTCACCGGCCCCGGATACACCTTCACCAGGTTGCGCAGGCTGAGCATGTGGCCCGTTCTACGCCGAAGTGGGGGGCGCCATTTCCGGCTTCGCGCGCGAAGGGCACGCGGCGCGTCGCGGCAGCGCCACACCGAACCTGTCCGACAGTCGGACCGGCCTGGAGAAGCCCGCCCGGGGGTGGATCCGCGACCGCTGGACGGGCCACGTGGAGCAGCCCGCGACGGGGCTCCAGCCCCGGGCATAAGCTCCTGCCCACACAAAGAGCAGAGAACCCGTGCACCACTGGTGGTTGTTGCTGGCCGTGATGTTCATGGGGTGCGCATCCACTCCGGCTCTCCATGCGGACTCCTCGCTGCTGGAGGAGTCGTGGCCCGAGGATGCGCAGGACTGTGAGGACGCACGCGAAGGTCCATGCTTCGCTTCACTTTGTGAAGGCGGGACTTGTGGGCTCTACCGGTGTGATGACCTTCCGCCGGGTCGCATCGTCCGCACCTACAGCGGTGCTCCTGTCTTCATCGCTCCAGGTAGCACCGCGCAACGGCACTGGGGCAGCGCCCAGTGCCTGCCGGGCGACTCGCTGCCCGTCCCGGTGTTCCGCTGGCACCGACGCGAGCCGCTTCCCAGTGAGCGGAAGCGCCAACGGGCCATG
This sequence comes from Corallococcus sp. 4LFB, assembly GCF_046520365.1. Classification (NCBI taxonomy): domain Bacteria; kingdom Pseudomonadati; phylum Myxococcota; class Myxococcia; order Myxococcales; family Myxococcaceae; genus Corallococcus; species Corallococcus sp. 4LFB. The sequence goes on along the minus strand of NZ_JBKGHJ010000122.1, from coordinate 4,529 downwards.
GAAGAGTGGGCGTCTCGTCCCAAGGAGCGGCACCACATCTTTCCCCAGGCCTGAAGCCCTACTTCCAGTCCAAGGGCATCAACGTTCATGAGTACGTCATCGCGATCGACGCCGAGCTGCACAAGCGCATCCACCGTGACGCGAATGGCGCTCCCTGGAACGAGGAGTGGCGTCAGTTCAGGCGCACGACCCGTGGAACCGCCAGCAAGCCCGCCCACTTCGAGCATGCTTCGCTGTTGATCCAGAAGTACGGGCTCTTTGGCCTCACGATGACCTATTGGCAGGATGTCGAGCTCGGCCCCTTCCCCGTGCCTGAGAACTGAGCCGCATGCGCTTCTACGAGGTCGACATCGTTCGTCCCGACCTGCCACGGCGATGGACGGGGCACGTCGTGGCGGAGCGCGCCTGGACCCTGCCCGGGGTGGAGTGCCCGACCTGCGGAGAGACCTGGAGCGGTCAACAGACGCTGCCCACGGTCGATGTGACCGACCTGCCGCAACAAGGCCTGCTGCGTGAGCCCCGTGTCGTTCCCTACGCGGAGTTCACGGCGCTGACCGCCGGACTTGCTTCGCGGCTGCCTCGAGGGCTCGTTCCCGAACCCGGCATGCAGTTGGGCCCGCTTCGTGGCTCGGCCCGGGGCACCTTCGGTCCACTCACCACGCAGGACGGATGGGACCTGCTGGTCAGGGGAGACGCGCTCACACGGCTCCAGCAGGGAGGATTGAAGGGCCTGGTCCCGGTCCGCATGGAGCTTGAAGGGCTGGGGCCAGAAGCACTTCCTCTGTATGAGCTGGAGTTGCCCATCGCGGGACGCCTGGATCCGGCGGATGTGCTGGAAGGGCCCCGGTGCCAGACCTGCGGATGGCGGGAGGTACGGATCTCTCCCGAGCACGCGCTGGAAGTGGACTCGCTTCCAGATGACCTCGATGTCTTCCTTCCCGCGAACGCGACCACGTACCTCATGGTCACGGAGCGTTTCGTCCAGGCAGCCCAGCGGCTTGGCCCCAGCGACCTCATGTTCCGCGAAGTGCCGCTGGCTCGGCGCTGAGGCCCTACGCGCTCCTCGCCTGGAGCCGGCGGGGCGCGCGCTTCACGGGGCCCAGCTGCGCGAGCACGCGGCCGATCTCCACCAGCTCCACCGGCTTGACCAGGTGCAGGTCGAAGCCCGCCTTCTCGCTGCGGCTCCGGTCCTCCGGCGCGCCGTAGCCTGTCAGCGCGATGAGGTGCGCGTCCGAGGCCACGCGTCCCCGCAGCTCCTGCGCCACCTGATAGCCGTCCAGGCCCGGCAGGCCGATGTCCAGGATGATGACGTCGTAGGTGCCGGGGGTCGCCATGGCGAGCGCCTCCGGGCCGTCCTCGGCGACCGCGACGGTGTGGCCCCACAGCTGGAGCATCTCGCTCAGGCCCTCGCGCGCGTCGGGGTTGTCGTCCACCAGGAGGATGCGCCATTCGCCCCGGCGGGACTCGATGCGCTCCACGGTGGCCTCGGGCCGCGCGGCGTCCGTGAGCAGCGGCAGCGTGACGGTGAACAGGCTGCCCTGGCCCGGGCCCTCGCTGAAGACGTCCACCTGGCCGCCGTGCTCCTCCACCAGGTTGCGCACCAGCGTCAGGCCAATGCCCAGCCCGCCCCGGCTGCGCGCGAGCCCCGCGTCCAGCTGCGCGAAGAGCTCGAAGATGCGCTCCTGGTCCTCCCGCCGCAGGCCGATGCCCGTGTCCTGCACGGACACGCGCACGCGGGAGTCCTCGGACAGGTGGGCGCCCACGGTGATGATGCCGCTCTCGGGGGAGTACTTGGAGGCGTTGTCGAGCAGGTTGGTGAAGACCTGCTCCAGGCGCGTCCGGTCGCCGTCCACCCAGCAGGGTTCGGCGCAGAGGGCTTCGCGCAGGATGAGCCCGCGCTCCTCCATCACGGGCCGGGCGGCGGCCAGCGAGTGCTGCAGCACGGTGTTGAGGTCCAGCCGGCTGCGGCGCAGGGCGTACTTGCCCCGGGTGATGCGGCTGACGTCGAGCAGGTCGTCCACGAGGTGGCGCAGGTGGCTCACCTGCCGCTCGATGATGTCGCGGCGGCGCGCGTCCGCTTCGGACAGGCCGTTCGAGTCCTTCTGCCCGAGCATCTGCACCGCGACGGAGATGGCGGCCAGGGGGTTGCGCAGCTCGTGGGCGAGCATGGCGAGGAATTCGTTCTTCTTGCGGTCGGCCTCTTCCAGGCGGGCGGCGTTCGCCAGGGCTTCGCGCTCCACGCGCCGCAGGCGCAGGACGCTGTTGACGGTGGCGATGAGCTCTTCCGGGTCGAACGGCTGGGTGAGGTAGACGTCCGCGCCCGCGCGCAGGCCCGCGACCTTCTTCTCCGCGGTGATGAAGGTGGCGGAGGTGTGGATGATGGCGACCTCGCAGGTGCGCGGATCCTCCTTCAGGAGCCGGCACACGTCGTAGCCGCTCATGTCGGGGAGCTTCACGTCGAGCACGACGACGTCGGGAGGCGAGTCGAGGGCGAGCTGCAGCGCCTCTCCGCCGGTGACCGCCTCCAGGACGCGGTAGCCCGCCTGGCGCAGCGAGTAGGTGCCCAGGTAGAGGCTCGCGGGCGTGTCGTTGACGTGGAGGACGGTGGCGTTGGCGGTAACGAGCACAGGCGACATTCCCAGGGAGGAGCCGGACCCGGTTTCTACCGTGCGGCAGGAACGCACGCGAACCGGGATCCCCCCCACGCTCCGCACGATTGCTCACCGCACGTCCCGTGTGAACGGGGAGTGTTGGGCCCGTGACAGCTTGCCCGGCGTCCAGGCAGGCAGGCAGCCGAGCCCGACTCCCCGCCCGGGCTCCTGGTCTTCAGCGCTTCAGGAAGGCTCGGTCCACACGGCCAGCTCGTTGCCGGTGGGGTCGGTGAAGTGGAAGCGCTTGCCTCCGGGGAAGGAGAACGTGTCCTTCACGATGCGCCCTCCGGCCTCGCGCACCTTCGCCAGCGTCGCGTCCAGGTCCTTCGAATAGAGCACCAGCAACGCGCCCCCCTTCGACACCTCGCGCTCCTTGTCGAAGCCTCCGTTCAGCCTCCCGTCCATGAAGCTCGTGTAGTCCGGGCCGTAGTCCTCGAACCTCCAGCCGAACACGGCCCCGTAGAAGCGCTTCGCCTCCGCGATGTCCTTCACGGGAAGCTCGATGTAGTCGATGCGGTGGTGCTGCTCGGCCTGCTGCGGTGCGGTGGACATGGCTGCCTCCTCAAGTGGGAACACCCCCACCTTACGCACCCGCCTCCTCCGGGGATTGGACGAATCCGACCTCCGCCTGCTCGCGCACGTACGCCCCCGGCGTCAGCCCCGTCAGCGCCCGGAACTCCCGCACCTGGTGCGCCTGGTCGTAGTACCCCGCCGCCAGCGCCCACTCCGCCCCCTGCAGCCCCCGCGACAGCTCCACCGCGTGCTGCAACCTCGCGATGCGGCACAGCACCTTCGGCGACAACCCCACCGCCGCGTGGAACCGCCGCTCCACCTGCCGCGCCCCCACCCCCATCACCTCCTCCAGCCGCACCGCACCGGCACCTGCCCCCTCGCTCCCAGGATGAGGTCCACCGCGTGCCGCACCCCCGCGTCTCCCTCCCGCCCGGGCAGCCGGTCCAGCAACAGCCGCTCCAGCAGGGCGAAGCGCGCCGCCGTCCCCGCCACCTCGCCCAGCCGCTCGCGCCACTCGCGCCACTCGCGCGGCCAGAGGTCCTCCAGCGCCACCGTCGCGTCCGTCAATTCCAGGAGCGGCAGCCGCAGGAAGGGCTGCGCGCCCCCGGGCCGGAAGCGCACCGCGACGAAGGCCGCACGCGCGGACAACGGCACCACCTCCGCCGCCCGCATCGCCCCCACCACGCGCAGCCCCACGCCGTCCGTCAGGTCCACCAGGATGTCCAGACACCCGTCCGGCAACACCCGGTGCACGCCCACCGGCACCGCGCCCGACAGCTCCAGCGCCCAGTAGCACTGGACGTACGGCGCCAGGGCGGCGCACGGCCTGACCTCCACGTAGCGCATCAGGCCGCGTCCGCGACGGCCGCGCGGGGCAGCCATACCGTGAAGCACGTGCCCTTCCCCGGCCCGTCACTCTTCGCGCCGATGCGGCCACCGTGGCGCTCCACGATTTCGCGGCAGATGGCCAGACCCAAGCCCAGCCCTCCGGCGTAGTGCTCCGTCGCGTTGCGCGCGCGGAAGAAGGGCGTGAAGAGCTGCGGCACGCTCTCCGCCGGAATCCCGATGCCCCGGTCCTCCACGTCCAGCCGCACCTGCCCGTCCTCCTCGCGCACCCGCACCACCACCGGCGTCCCCTGCGGGGAATAGCGCAGGGCGTTCTCCACCAGGTTCGTGAGCAGTTGATCCAACCGCTGCTCGTCCCACCCGCCCACCAGCGGCCCGGCCGGAACCTCCAAGGACACCAAGCCCTGTCGCTCCGGCCGCGTGACCTGGATGCGCTCCACCACCTCGCGCACCAGCGCCACCAGGTCCATGGGGGCCACCGTCAGCGCGAAGCGTCCGGACTGCAGCCGCGACACGTCC
>NZ_JBKGHJ010001229.1:0-497 GCF_046520365.1 Corallococcus sp. 4LFB | reverse complement strand
TGACGAAGAAGCCGATGAGGCCTTCGGTCTCCGCCTGGGTGCGGCCGGCGATGGGGGTGCCCACGCTGATGTCGTCCTGCGTGGAGTAACGCGACAGCAGCACCTGCCAGGCCGCCAGCAGCACCATGAAGGGCGTCGCGCCTTCACCCTGGGCCAGGGACTTGAGTGCCTGGGCGACCTGCGACGGAATGTGGACGTCCACCGTCGCGCCCCGGCGTGACTGCACGGGCGGGCGCGGACGGTCCGTGGGCAGGTCCAGCGCGGACGGTGCCCCCGAGAGCTGCTGCTTCCAATAGCCAAGCTGCGCGTCCAGGGCCTCACCCTGGAGCCAGCCTCGCTGCCACACGGCGAAGTCCGCGTACTGCACGGGCAGCGGCGCGAGGGTGGGAGCGCGGCCGGCGCTGAAGGCTTCGTAGAAGGCGGCCACTTCCCGGACGAGGACGCCCATGGACCAGCCGTCGGAGACGATGTGGTGCATCGTCACCAGCAGCAGGTGC
>NZ_JBKGHJ010001228.1:0-507 GCF_046520365.1 Corallococcus sp. 4LFB | reverse complement strand
GCGTGGCAGCGCCAGTGGCTCCAGGGAGACGTGCTCCAGCGGCAGCTCGACTTCTGGAAGGAGCAGCTCGCGGACGCGCCGCATGTCCTGGAGCTGCCCACGGATCGCCCGCGTCCCGCGGTACAGCGGTTCGAAGGCGCCACGCACCGCTTCACGTTGCCAGACACGCTCCAGCACCTCCTGGCGGCCCTGGGCCGTGAGGAAGGGGCCACGCTGTTCATGACGTTGATGGCGGGCTTCCAGGTGCTGCTGTCGCACTACAGCGGCCAGCGGGACTTCATCGTCGGTACGCCCATCGCCAACCGCACGCGCGAGGAGCTGGAAGGCCTCATCGGCTTCTTCGTCAACACGCTGCCGCTGCGGGCCCACCTGCGTGACGGAGCGTCCTTCCGCGAAGTGTTGCGACAGGTGCGCGACCGGGCCCTGGGCGCGTATGCGCATCAGGAGCTGCCGTTCGAAAAGCTCGTGGAGGAGCTGCACGTCGAACGCGCGCTGAGCCATGGACCG
>NZ_JBKGHJ010001227.1:0-512 GCF_046520365.1 Corallococcus sp. 4LFB | reverse complement strand
GCGCGTGACCGGAGCCTCGACGTCGATCTCCTCGCGGCGCATGCGCACGTGCCGGCCCACGACATCGCGCAGCCATGCAACCAAAGCCTCCGCGTCCGGCTTCGCGGCCAGTGACACTGCATCCCGTCCGGGCGCCGCCTCGCGTGTTCCAGAACCCGCGCCGAGGGATGCGTGTGAACCCGAAACGCCCAACGCATCGCGCGCGCCGGACCCCGCGCCAGTCGAGGATGAGCCGATGGCTCCAGGAAGGTCGGCCCGCCCGGTGGAAGCCAGGGGCCCGGATGCACCCGAGTCCGGCCCGGAGGATCTAGAACCAGAGCCCTCAGCGGTGGTCCCATTGCCGGAAGCCATACTGGAACCCGAGGGGAGGGGAGCCTCGGACGACGACCCCGGGCCACCCGGTAGCTCCTCCCGCCACGCCATCACCTCCTGCAACGTCCCGGTCAGGAACGCCGCACGGCACGCGTGCCGCTGCACCTTGCCGCTGGACGTCTTGGGCAGGCTGCCCGGCT
>NZ_JBKGHJ010001226.1:0-527 GCF_046520365.1 Corallococcus sp. 4LFB | reverse complement strand
CCCGAGGAGAAGAAGACCGCGCACTCCAGCGGCTCTCCCTCCAGCGCCGCGTGCACCGCCACGCTCGCCTTCACCTTCGAGTCCAGCACCGTGCGCAGCATGCCTTCAGTCATCCGCTCCAGGAGCTGGTCCTGGATCACCACGGCGAGGTGGAAGACGCCGTGCACGGTGCCGAAGCGCTGCTTCGCTTGCGCGACGACGCGCGCCGCTTCACCCGGCTTCGTCACGTCCGCCCGCACGTACTCCACTTCGGCTCCGGCGGCCTCCAGCCCCTTCAGCTTCTGCGCGAGCGCTCCCTCTGCTTCGCGCCGTCCCACGATGACCAGCCGTGCCGCGTACTTCCTCGCCAGCCACTCCCCCACCGCCAGCCCGATGCCTCCTCCGCCTCCCACCAGCAGGTACACGCCCCGCTGCTTCAGCGGCACCCGCCCCTGCTGCAGCCGCTTCACCGGCAGCAGCCTGCGCACGTACCGGCGCCCCTGCCTCAGCGCCACGTCCGCGCCCTTCCCGTCCCCTTCCTCTCCCAC
>NZ_JBKGHJ010001225.1:0-529 GCF_046520365.1 Corallococcus sp. 4LFB | reverse complement strand
TGGACGCGCCGTCCTTCGCCGGGTCGTCCATGTAGCGGAGCGCGTCACCGGCGGTGCCGGGGGTCCACACGTCCTCGCCGACCTTCCAGATGTCCGCCGCGGTGCTCCACGTGCCGGAGTTCCAGCTCTCGCAGATGGCGCCGAAGGTGTCGGACATGGCCTCGTTGAGGCCGCCGGACTGGCCGGAGTACGTGAGGTTGGACTCGTACTCCGTCACCGCGTGGGTCAGCTCGTGGACCGTGACGTCCGCGTCCTTGCCCAGCTCGATGGAGTTCACGCCGTCGCCATCGCCGTACACCATCTGGGTGCCGTCCCAGTAGGCGTTCACGTAGTTGTTGCTGTAGTGCACCGTGCTGATGAGCGCCGTGCCCGCGTTGTTCAGCGAGTCGCGGTTGAACAGCGTCTTGTAGCAGTTGTAGGTGTAGCCCAGCATGTCGTAGTTCATGTCGACATGCGAGTCACCGATGGCGCCCTGGCCCTCGCTGCGCTTGAGCGTGCCCGGGGTGCTGGTGCCGTTGTTCGCGCTGTA
>NZ_JBKGHJ010001224.1:0-532 GCF_046520365.1 Corallococcus sp. 4LFB | reverse complement strand
TCCCCGCCCATGCCTTTGCTGGGCAGCAGCGTCAGCGACGTGGCCTCCAGGCGCACCCAGTGGCCCCACCGCGCGTCTTCGCCAGCGGTTGCCAGTGACGCGGGTTCCTCCTCGGAAGGCGCCGCTCCCGCCTCCCCACCGGCAGCCTCGGCCTGAAGGGCCTCCTCCAGCCTGCGCACGGTGGCATCGAAGTCCTCTGGAGTGATGGCCTCCTGCGCCCCTCCAGCCCCGGGCAACAGCAGCAGCAAGACGACGGCCCAATTCCAATGCATGCCCATCGACGCCTCCGAGGCTGGCCCCAGCGGGGGCGCTCAGGACAGAGGTTCCCTGTTCGGTCCGACAAGGCGGAGGACCGGGTGGGGCATTGCACTGAAAAGGCACATACGACCCGGCCCGCCGGGGGATGGACAGGCGTGCCATGCCACGGCGCCAGCCGCGCGAATAGGAATGACCGTGGCGACGCTGCTCTGGGGGATGTGTGGGGCGCGGCGCTGACGGGAGCCACGCTCACGCTCGCGGGCATCTCCGCGTC
>NZ_JBKGHJ010001223.1:0-539 GCF_046520365.1 Corallococcus sp. 4LFB | reverse complement strand
ACCGTCGAGCGGATGGCGAGCCACCTGCGCACGCTGTTGGAGGCCGTGGCCGCGAAGCCCGAGCAGTCCCTGGCCGACGTGCAATTGCTGACGGCAGAGGAACGTCAGCGCATCCTCGTGGAGTGGAATGACACGGCGGCTGTCAGTCCGACGGACGTCCCTGTCCACGTCCACTTCGCCCAGCAGGCCCAGCGCACACCTCACGCCGTCGCACTGGTGCTGGGGGAGGACTCGCTGACGTATGCCCAGCTTGAAGCCCGCGCGAACCAGCTGGCCCATCACCTGGGTTCGCTGGGCATCGCTCCCGGAGCGCGCGTTGGCCTCGCCGTTGAGCGCTCCTTCGAAATGGTGACGGCGCTGCTCGCCATCCTCAAGGTGGGCGCGGCCTTCGTCCCGGTGGATCGCAATGCTCCCGTGGAGCGCATCGCGGCGCTCCTGGAAGACGCCGACGTCAGCGTGACGCTGACCCACCAGCCCTTCGCTGCCCTGCTGCCCTCCGCTGGCACCCGCGTCTGGCTGGATGCGCAGCGGGACGTCAT
>NZ_JBKGHJ010001222.1:0-540 GCF_046520365.1 Corallococcus sp. 4LFB | reverse complement strand
GGCCCGTGCCGTCATGGCCACCGCATCGGGGGCGAGTGCCACCGTGACGGCCTCGCCCGTCACCGCCACCGCTCCGACTTCGCCCACGGCGGCAAGGCGGATACCCGCGCGGCCCCCGGCCACCGCCGCCGCCTGGGCGGAACCGGGCAGCGTCGGCACCTGCGAGGCGAAGCCCGCGGCCGTGTTCCCGACGGCCACCGTCGCCAGCAGCGCGAAGGCTCGCGCCGCGTTCCGGCCCATCACCTTGCCGTAGCGCTCACCCGCATCGCGGAGTTCGTCAAACGTGGTGGCCCGGTCCGCATCCTCCACCAGCAGTTTGAAGCCCGTTATCAGCGTCCAGAAGGTGTCCACCCCGAGGTAGACAATGGCTGTCGCCGTCATGACGGCAGCCAGGCCCTTGCTCACTGGCTCGGGCACCGACCAGAGGACCAGATAGAATGTCAGGGTCCACAGCGCCGCCGAGAGCGCCGCGTGCGGGTCGGCCATGCCTTTGAAGGCATCCAGCATCTCTTCCAGGACAACACCTTGAGCCATGGCCAT
>NZ_JBKGHJ010001221.1:0-549 GCF_046520365.1 Corallococcus sp. 4LFB | reverse complement strand
TCTCCTCCACCCCGGGTGCCCGCCTCTACCGCACCGGCGACGTGGTGCGCTGGCGCGCGGACGGGATGCTCGACTACCTGGGCCGCGCTGACTTCCAGGTGAAGGTGCGCGGCTTCCGCATCGAGCTGGGCGAAATCGAGTCCTGTTTGCTGGGACATCCCGCCGTGCACGCCGCCGTGGTGCTGGCGCGCGAGGACGTGCCCGGAGACAAGCGGCTCGTCGCGTACCTGGTTCCGGAGGAAGGCCAGTCGCTCGACGCCACGGAGGTGCGGAGCTTCCTCAAGCAGCACCTGCCCGAGTACATGGTGCCCTCCGCGTTCCTCGTGCTGGAGGCCCTGCCGCTCAACACCAACGGCAAGGTGGACCGCAAGGCCCTACCGGCTCCCCAGGGCGCCGCGCTCGCCTCCACCTACGTCGCGCCGCGGACCCCCGCCGAGGAGCAGCTCGCAGCCCTCTTCATGCAGGTCCTGCGCGTGGAGCGCGTGGGCATCCACGACGACTTCTTCGCGCTCGGCGGCCACTCCCTGCTGGCCACCCAGCTCGTCTCGC
>NZ_JBKGHJ010001220.1:0-552 GCF_046520365.1 Corallococcus sp. 4LFB | reverse complement strand
CGCTGACGTACGGCGAGCTGGACGCGAAGGCGAACCAGCTGGCGCACCACCTGCGGGAGCTGGGCGTGAAGCGCGGCACGCGGGTGGGCGTGTACGTGGAGCGCTCGCTGGAGATGGTGGTGGGGCTGCTGGCCACCCTGAAGGCGGGAGGCGCGTACGTGCCGGTGGACCGCAACTACCCGGCGGAGCGCATCGCGCTCTTGCTGGAGGATGCGGGCGTCGGGGTGACGCTGACGCAGCAGGCGCTGGTGGAGAAGCTGCCGGCCGGCGCGGGGGCACCGCTCTGCGTGGACACGGCGTGGGAGGCCCTCTCCCGCCATCCGGAGACGGCGCCGGACGTGGAGGTCGGGGGCCTGGACCTCGCGTACATCATCTTCACGTCCGGCAGCACGGGCCGCCCGAAGGGCGTCTGCGTTCCGCACCAGGGCATCACCCGGCTGGTGGTGGGCAACGGCTTCATGCGCTTCGGGCCGGACGCGGTCTGGTCGCAGACGGGCCCGGTGGCCTTCGACGCCTCGACGCTGGAGCTGTGGGGCGCGCTGCTGCACGGGG
>NZ_JBKGHJ010000121.1:0-18368 GCF_046520365.1 Corallococcus sp. 4LFB | reverse complement strand
CGCAGCCCACGGCCTGGCACGAAGGCCCCGTGCCGCCGTTGCCGCCGTTGCCGCCGTTGCCGCCGTTGCCGCCGTTGCCGCCCTGCTGGCCGGGACCGCCCTGGGACCACACGGCCAGCGTGCCCGTCAGCGTGCCGATGCTGATGTCCGCCTGCAGCGCGGTGGAGCCCGTCAGGCCGGGCTGGCCCGCGAGGCCCGCGGTCCCGACGGCGCCGTCCACGCCGCGCTTGCCGTCGACGGAGCAGTGGGAGTTGCCCCAGACGCAGCTGCCGCCTTCGCCGGTCGCGCCGTTGACGCCGGGGTTCCCGTTGCCCCCGTTGGGGGCCTGGTTCTGGACCGCGCCCATGATGCCAATGTGATAGGGTTTGCTCATTGGTAGGTGTCTTCCGTGTGTGTGTTTCAGGTTGGTTCAGCGGGGTTTCACGAACGGGAAGGGATGGCTCAGCTGGGCGGCGTGTACTGCATGACCAGGCGGGTCACGTTCAGCGTGAAGTTGGTGGTCTGCGTGGTGATCCACGAGCCATCCGGGATGTTGAGGGTGTCGTAATTCCAGACCACTGGATTGCCATTGGGCCCGATGAGCGTCTCGCCGGGCGGCAGGGTGCCGGTCCCCATGGAGACCAGCGCGAGCGTCAGCGGGAACGACTCCGCGCAGTGGGCCTCGTGCTCCGCGGACAGCTCGCGGGTCCCGAAGAGGTAGCCATTGACGTGGTGCTCCAGGGGCAGCTCCTGACCCGCCGACGCGTTCGCCACCGCGTCGAGCATCGCCTGCCGGGCCTCGCGCGCCTTCGGGTCCTGCGGCTGGACCAGCTTCCTCAGCTCCTGCATCGACTGGACCACCACGGTCGTCGCCTGGTGACCCTTGCTGTCGATCTCCGCGCGGCTGTGCCCGAGCTGGGCGGCGCGCGCATAGAACTCGTTGCTACCAACGAACTTCGCCATGGTTCTGCTCCTTGGGTTGTACAGGGGGACTGCTCACGACACCGTGGCGTGGGACGCCCGGAAGGCCTGCTGGTGGAGCTGGTTCAGCTCGGCGGAGCTCAGCTGGGGGATGGCGCCATCGGCGAAGCCGAGGCTCTCCACGCCCTGGGGCCGCTCGCCCACGATGTTGCGCAGGTAGAAGGCGTCATCCACGCGGAAGACCTCCGGGCGCCGGTCCTCGCGGCTCCGGTCGAGGTAGCCGTGGATGAGGTCGGCCTCCTCGGGGACCAGGGCCAGGTTGACGGCGAGCCGCGCCTGACCGCTCACGTTGTGCGGCGAGGCGTGGACGAGGCCGTGGTCGTAGATGACGGCGTCGCCCGCGCGCAGGGGCAGCTCGGTGAGGAAGCGCTCGCGGATCTCCTGCGCGAGCGTGACGTAGGGGTTGGGGAAGAACGGGCCGCGCAGGACGCGCACGAAGTTGTGGCTGCCCTTGAAGACGTGGAGGCGGCCGTTGGCGGGCGTGGTGTCCACCAGGGGGCACCAGACGTTGAGGGAGCGCATGCGCGGCTCCTCCACGAAGCTCCAGTCCTGGTGCACGGGGACCTCGCTGTCGCGGCGCCCGTGCTCCTTCATCACGAAGTTGCCCACGACGGCGCGGTAGCGCGACAGCAGGGGCAGGATCTTGGGCGCCAGCAGCTCCCGCACCGCGACGTCCACCCGCGTGCGCAGGGCCACGTCGCGGCTGAACATGGTGGCGTGGAAGCCCATGCCCACGCTGGGGAGGTGGGCGTGGTAGGCCTCATGGAGGGATTGGACTTCGCTGGCATCCAGCAGGGGAACGACGACTGCCCCCTCGCGCTGAAACAGGGCTTCATGCGCGGGGTCACTGAAGACGCGTCTCATGGTTTCTCCCAGACCGTGAATCCATCTGTCTGGGAAAGGAATGACGGATTTCGCCATTCACATCCATGGGCACTTCGGTGACGGTCGCTGCGGTTGACCGTGTTTCACGGGACGTCAGAGGTTGCCCCGGCGTGCTGGAGCTCCACGATGAGCTCGCGTCGCGAACCCAGCCTGAGTTTGACGAGCGCGCGGCGCAGGTGCGTCGCGATCGTGGACTCGGTGAGCTCCAGTTCGATGGCGATGAGCTTGTTGGAGTGTCCCTGGATGGCCTGGAGGACGACCTCCTGCTCGCGCGAGGACAGGCAGGAGAGCGAGGGCCGGGCCGGGCCAGGCTCCGGGGGGCTCACCGAGAAGCGGACCAGCAGGTCCGCGCGGGAGTAGACCCCCCGCTTCTGGTAGATGGCGGCGATCTGGTTCGCCACGGTCCCCACGCTGGTGCCACGGCAGGCGGCGATCTGCTTGTTGGTCCAGCCCTGGAGGAGGAAGTCGACGATCTCCTGTTCGGCGCTGGTCAGGGGGCGGGAATCGAAGGGATTCACCTGAGCCCTCCTGGCGGGAGGATGAAACACGGACTCGAGGAAAGGGGCGCTTGGGTCATAAGGGGGAGGCGCCGTGAAGCAGGACGCTGCTTGCACGCACGCGCCGCCGCTGGCTGCAAGGCCAGGACCATTGTCGCGACCTGCTGGAATCACGTGCGACGCCCGTTGCATTCACGGGCGTCCTGCGTGCTGGCCGGACGCAGCTGCGTCAGCGTGCGCGCGTCACCCGAGCGTGGGTGACGTTGGTTTTCCGATGCGTGGGTGATGGACCTGAGGGGTCGTTGAACGCCAGGGCCTTCGTGATAGACGGCGCGGAGTTCGATGCCTTCAACGATGGCAACGCCATCCTGGTGGCCACGAAGAAGCCGCTCGGGGGGAGCGACGGCGTGGGCCTGGTGCGCAACAAGGACCTGCTGACCGAGGCGTGCCCTTGAAGCGGGAGGGATTGCCCTCTGTGCTCACCGCCTCGCGGCCTCGCCCTGGTGCTTCCACCGGTCGAAGAATCCACGCCGCCGGAGCTGCCGCTTGCGCATCGCCTCGAAGCGCGTCGCGAAGTCCTGGCGCTCGTCCCCGCGCGTCGCGAGCGCCTTCAAGTCGACGGCGAGCATCAAGGCCTCTTCGTAGGCGCTCGCCTCCACGAGCTTCTCGAGCTTCACCCACGCGGCGCCGACATCACGCTCGAGCGCGTCGAGCTTGCGCTGGAGCTTCTTCTCAGCTGCGTCCCGAGCCTTCTTCGCGCGGGTGGCCTCAGCCTTCTCCCTCATTCCTTGCTGCGTCTCGGCGAGGATTTGCAACTCACGAGCCGTGCGTCGCGCGGAGGCTGCGCCCGGGCCCTGTGCCGCACGGAAGGTCCGCAGCAGCTCACCGCCGAGCGCGAGGTCGGGATCGTCGACCGCGCGCAGCAGCCACTGGTCCTTGTGGGCGGGTGGAAGGCGCGTGACCCAACGTCGGAAGGCGTCGTCGCCTTCGTCGGGCTCCGCGCTTTCGCGTGCCGCCGCAGCGAGGAGATCGACGTCGATGCGAAGGAACTCCACCATTGCCAGCTGCGCCGCTGTGAGCGTGGCAAGCCCCGCGGGCACCGGCGGCTCTGGGGCATCGTCGCCGACCTCACCCGCCTGGAGCGCCAGGAGCTAGGCGAGATAGGCGGGACGCAGGTCGCCGCGCAACAGCTCCGCGCGGACGGACGACAGCGCCGCGAGCGAGCCCTGGCCTTCTCCGTCGTCCTCGGGCGCTTCGTCCTGGCTGCTGAAGTCGAGCACGACGTGCTCGCCGACGAGCGTGAGGCGCGCTGCGTTTAGGCCGGTGAAGTACCCCTTCAGCACCTTCACGTCGGCGCGCGCCCTGGGCAGACGCAGCATCAGCCGGTGCGTGCCCCAGTTCGCGAAGTAGAGATGTGCGTCGAAATAGCGCGCGAGGAGCTTCGCTGGATCGGCCTTGAGGTCGCCCCAGTGGTACTCGTTCCAGAAGCGGGTCGGTGAAATCTCCGCGCGCGTCGAGATGCCGCGCAGTTCGGCCATCTGCTTCGACGTGAGTGGCCGGTCGATCGCGGTGAACTCGTAGCACTGGTACTCGCTCATGTGTCGTCCTCCTGGGGCTCCGTCCACGTGCGGCCTGCTTCGGGCGCCGCGTGATGGCCGCCTGTGTCTGGGTCGTCCATGGGCCCTGCGCTCCTTCGCGCCCGCGCCAGCGGTGCGCGAAGCGCCTCCTGGAAGGCGGGGAACCGGGACGTCCGCGCGCGAAGCGCCTCGGCCCACGTCGAGGTTCCGGCGGCCCCGCGAGTTCCGTCCTCGAGTTCGACGCAGCAGGCGACGAGCGCGGCGGCGTGCCCGTAGTGGCGGCGCCGCTTCCCGCCGAGCACCCCCTCGGTGCGCTTCGTCGCCGCGGCCTTCATCGCCGCGAGCGCCACCCCGCGCTCCTGGGCCGTGAGGCGCCTGGTGACCTCTGCCCGCTGAAGCGCGTCGACGACCGACGGGGTCACAAGCCGCGGTCTGGCGTCCTGCGCAGGGCCGCCCTCATTGAGCAGTTCAAACCCGATGTCGTCGTCCCGGTCCGGCGGTTGAATGAGCGCCTGCGCGAGTCCCGCACGAACCGAGCCCTTCGGCGTGCCACCGAGCAGCCACGCGAACACCGGGAACAGGAGGTGGCCTGGATGGTCGCTGCTCGACCAGCCAAGGCCGGGGGCCCGCGCCAGCCGCCGGGCGGCGGATTCGAGGTCGCCCACCAGCACCTCCAGGAACCCGACGAGCCGGGGGGACTTTGTCGGGCTAGCCTTCAGCGCGGAGGCCGCACGCTTGCGAAGCGTCGCGGAGGTCGGTTCTCCGGCGAACAGCCACCGCAGCAGCCGCGTGAGGGACGGCGCGCCGAGCCATGCCGCCTTGAGCTTCGTCTGCGCGTCCTTTCGTCCGAGCGCCTGGGCGGCGAGCGCAGCCCCGTCGAGGAGGCCCCCGCGCCAACCCACGGCCGTCACGAGCGCCGCACCGGTCTCATAGGCCCTGAGCGTCTTTGTCCCATCGCCAGCCGCCTTGACCGCGTCGCACCAGGCCTGTACGGCCTGGGGGTGTCTCGTCGTGCGCGCGATGCGCTCGAGCCCCGCGACGCCGTCCCGCCGTCCGATCGCGGCGCGGAGCCAGCGCTCCTTCTGGGACTCCCACATCGACACCGGCTTCGCGTCCCGCTCGAGGCGAGCGATCCATGCGGGCAGGAACGCCTCCAGGTCAGGGCGCGTCCTGCCAAGCGCCGCCTGGAGTTCCTCGATGGGATCGCTGAAGTACGAGAGCCCGTTCGCCTCGTCGAGTGCAGCCATGAGGGCGTCCGCCCGCGCCGCGACCGGCGTGGTCATGTAGACGGCAGCGAGGTACCGCGTCGCGCAGTCGTGGAGATCCACGGACAGGACCTCCTGGGCCATCTCATCCTGTCCCAAGTCGATGTCCCCGTCGGACATGGGGATGAGCAGTGCTCTGAAGATTGCGCACGCGGAGGCGTGGTCGCCAGCGAGCGACGCCGTGATTCCCAGTTGGAGGGCGTCGTCGACCTTGGATGGGTCCGCCCACCCGGCTCGCCGCGCTGCGGCGGCGAAGCGCTCTACGTCATCGACCTTTCGCATGCCGCCACGCTGCCCCATCCCGCGCAGAACCGTTCAGGTTTCGGCGCAGCCTGCGCGAACCATGGCCTTCTCAGCCACGATCAAGGCTGCTCTGGATCAAGCTCCCAGTTTCCTTCTTCCCAGCGCTTCAATGCCTGCTGCGCTCCGAACGGGACCAGCCCCTGCCCCTTGGCAGCTTCTTCCAGGACCGCTTTGGCTTCGGCTGTCCGATAGCGGAGCAGATGCGCGGCAGCCATCACGCGCACGTCCATGCGCTCATGTTTGAGCAGTACGCAGAGCGCGTCACGCCCGGCATTGCCGTGGGCCAGGAGCTTATCGACGGCGGCACCGTACTTCCTGGCGTGCTTGTTTCCAGTCCTGGCGTCTCCCCGGAAGATGGCCTCGTTCTGCGCGACCACGTTCTCGGCGAACTGCTCGACAAGGTCCTGCAGCTTCATCTCCAGAGCCCCTTTCCGACGTTCTCAATGGCCAGAAGCCCGAAGTCACGTTGGCCTACTCCGGATCGAGGGCCCACGTGCCGTCCTTCCAACGTCGTAGGGTCATGATCGCTCCGATGGCGGCAACTCCTCCCTCGTTCGCTGCCGCTTCCAGGACCGCCTTGGCTTCTGCCGTCCGGTAGCGGAGCAGAAACGCAGCCGCCATGGCTCGAACATCCGTACGAGGATGCTTCAGCAGTACGGCGAGGGCGTCTCGCCCAGTATTCCCCTTCGCGCGTAGCGCCTGAAGCGCGGCGGTGTACTGCTTGGCGTGCTTGTTCCCCGTCCTGGAATCTCCTCGATGAATGGCATCAGTCTGGGCCGCAACGTTCCGAGCGAACTGCTCGACCAGCTCTTCCAACGTCATCACCAGACCCTCTTCTTCACGTTCTCAATGGCCAACAGCCCGAACTCGCGTTGGGCCTCATAGGACTGTGTGCTCAACCACCGCCGTACGGTCTGCGTGAGCGATTGAGTAATGTCGTAGCGGACCGACGAGTAGAGGGAACTGACCTTGGTGTGCAGGCTCTTGTCCAGCGGGATGATGTTCTCGGTGTTGTGGAGGGACCGGGGGCCGAAGCGCTTCACGTTGCCCGGGGTCTGCTCGACGATGTGGTGCCACTCCTGCCCTGGGCCCGCCGGGCCCAGGGCCTTCTTGAAGCCGCTGAACGAGCCCCAGGCCCTGTAGCCCGTAGGACGCGCCTTGGCGGAGGCGCCGCTGCCCGTGCCTCTGGCCGCCATGGCCACCGCGCCGGGCGCGAGGGCGATGGTGACGGTCTCGGCGCTCACGGCCACCGTTCCCACGTCCGCGACCGCCGCGAGCCTGATGCCCATCTGCGCTTCGGCCTGCACCGCCGCCTGCGCGGCGCCGGGGAGCATTGGCACCTTCGCCCCCAGCCCCGCCGCCGTGTTCCCAAGGGCGGCCGTGGCCAACATGGCGAACGCACGCGCCGCGTTGCGGCCCATGACCTTGCCGTAGCGCTCCCCCGTCTCGCGGAGTTCGTCAAACGTGGTGGCCCGCTCCGCCTCCTCCACCAACCGCTTGAAGCCCACGATGAGGCTCCAGAATGTATCGACCCCCACGTAGGCAATGAGGGAGGCGGTCATCACAGCGGCCACGCCCTTCGAGAAAGGCTCGGGCACCGCGAGCAAGATGCAGTACGTGGTCCACGTCCAAAGGACCGCCGCCATCATGGCCTGGGGGTCGGCCATGTCCTTGAAGGCGTCCATCATCTCGTCCCGTACGACGCCCTGGGCCAGGGCCATGGCCAGGGCGTAACGGCCATCCCCGGTGACGGTGGGGTTCTCCACCAGGAGGCGCAGGCAATCGCCGGGCTTGTTCGTGCGCCCGCACCAGCGCAGGTAGGCGCGCGTCAACTCCACCTCTGTCGCGGGTTGTTCGCCCTCCAGGTGTTCGCCCGGTCCCAGCGGGATGACACGGTGGCTTCGCGGCTCGTACAGGTATGAACCGCTGCGCGGCTCCACCTCGAACAACCGCCGGGCCGTTTCCTGGGGCCGGGTGGGAGGCCGCACACTCTGGGCAAGCGCTTCTACGGTTTCAACGAAGTCGTCTTCGTCCAACTCCACCGGCGCGGCATCGCCGCTGCGTGGGGTGAGGACGATAGGGACGCCGTGGCCCGTGTGCAGGCGCACGGACTTCGTGGTGCCGCTGCATCCGGCCAGCATCACGATCAATAGGGGAATCGCCCATCGTTGCAGCATGCGGAGCCCTCCTGGCGCTGACCCCCTTTGAGAACGGCGATGGGCGACGCGCTCACAATCTGACAGCATACTCCCTGGGAAGTAGGTCGAAGGTGTCTATGCCCCCAACCAAGACCACGTGCAGAAAGACCGAGAGGTTGCATGACGGCCATGCGAATCCTTACCGACGCTTCCGAAGTGGACCGCGCACTCAAGAAAATAAAGAAGATTCTCAGGGCCCATGGTCCGGGTCAGAATAGGTACTGGAGTTTCCCGGATGGCTCATCTGAGCCCTTCCCGACTTGGACCTGGGAGGGAGGGGGCTTGCGATTGGATTTAGCGCCAAGCGCCTCATGAAGTCTGGCCGACCAATTGTCCTGGCGCTGGGGAACTCCACTTCGGCATATACGCCGACCGTTGAAATCAACATTCCCATTGGTCCAAACAGTGCTGTTCAAGGCTGTTTCGCGCTTGATGACCATGGCGAGGTATGGCTTTGTCATCGAGGCAGTCGGTTGGCGGTGCAGGCGTTTCAGTGAAAGCGTCTAAAAATGACAATGATTCATGACTACTTCTGGAGATGGCTCGCACCTGCGTTGGAGCAGAACGGAGTCGACGGCAATATGGAGCGTGACGTCATTCGCGTAACGCCCATTTCAGGACCACACTTTCATCGCAATCTGAAGCGCTTCGCTTCCGGCGTGAAGAAGCTGAAGGAGGCGTGGATCAAATACAAAGGCAGTGAGATGAGGATGAGGCGATTCATCTCGCAGATGCCTGCCACGCGCGGATCATGGAGATGAGTGGCGGTAGGGCACGGGAATCGAACTCGCCAGGGACTGCTCTCGCAGCCCCTCACCGGTTTTGAAGACCGGGCCGGCCACCAGGTCCGGAGGCCCTACCGCCGCGGATTACCGCCGCTTTGGCGCCGGCCCGTCAACCACCGTCACGGCTTGCGCGCGAACACGACGGCGTACTCGTCGCAGTTGAACAGCGCGGTCCACTGGCGCTGCTCCGGCGTCATCCGCATGGCCCGGTGCACGTCCGCGCGCACCTGGTGCAGGGACGTGCTCCCCGGCTTCTTCTCCAGCTGCGTCATCCCGCGCAGCGCCACGATTGCCGTGTTCACCGCCGGGTACACGTCGTCCGCGATGGACTCCACCTTCGCGTCCTGGAACCCCGCCCGCCGCAGCTCCGACAGGTAGCGCTCCGTCGACCAGACGTTCTCCTCCGGAAAGGCAATCAGCCCCCGCCAGTAGCGGTAGCGCAGCCGCTGCCGCAGCCCGGCGCCCGCCTCGCGGTCCGTCTTCTGCGCCATGTCCGCCATCACCAGCCGGCCTCCCGGCTTCAGCACCCGGAACGCCTCGCGCAGGAAGTCCTGCCGCGTCCGGAAGTGCATCGCGGACTCCAGCGCGAACACCACGTCGAACGCTCCCTCGCCGCCCGGCAGCGCCGTCGCGGAGCCCACCTCCAGCCGGACCACGCCCTCCAGCCCCGTCAGCTTCAACCGCTCGCGGCCCACCCGCACCTGGTTGGGCGTGATGTTCACCCCGACGATGCTCGCGGGCTTGAACTCCTCCGCCCACAGCAGGTCCTGATCCGCGTACCCGTTGCCGCAGTCCATCACCGCGTCGCCGGGCCCCAGCTTCGCCGTCCTCGCCAAGAGGCGCGCCATCTCCGCCTGCGCGGACCGGAACAGCTCCCCCACGCGCTCCACGTTGGTGTCGTCCACCTTCTCCACGTGCTTCCAGTAGCCCAGGTTGATCCAGAAGGGCTCCCGGCCCGTCGTCACCCGGATGTCCTGCGGCGCCGGCAGCCCCGCCACCCAGGCCCCTGTCTCGTTCGTGTAGAACCGCTCCGGGTCCGCCAGGAGCGCACTCTTCAACCGCGTCGCGACCTGCCTCACGTTGACCATCCCAAGCCTCCTTGGCCTTCCAACCGATGGCCGGAACCCTAGCCGGTGTCACGGTGATTCCAGGCCTGGCTCGCATGTCGGTTTTCACTGGTGAAAGGAGCGGGGACGCCCGCCCGCTGTCCCAGGGGGCGCCGTGCCCGGGGTCTGCCGCGTCCGCCCCGGCCTACTGGCAGATGCCCGGGCAGTCCGCGGACCTCCCGGGCTGGCACGTGTCGGTCGGATCATCCACGCAGGTCGTCCCGGACACGTCCGCCACGCAGCCCCCGAAGAGCCCGCCGCAGCACCCGACGTAGCCCTCCGGCACGTCGCACGGCGTCGGGAACGCCTGGCACGTCCCGGTGTCCGAGCGCGCGAACACCACCACCTGCGGACACACGCGCGGAGTGTCGTCCCCGCCGCCCGTGCACCCCGCCAGGCCCAGCACCGCCGTCAGCCCCAGCCTCGTCCATGCTCGCATGGCGCGCATCAGGGCAGGGGAGATGCGCGCTAGTCCAGACCCCGCTCCCACAGGTCGTCCTCATCCAGACCCATCAGGTGACCGACCTCGTGCATCACCGTGATGCCAATCTGCTCGATGAGCTCCTCGCGGGTGCGCGCGAAGCGCTCCAGGTTCTTCTGGTACAGCACGATGGAGGGCGGGAAGTGATCCGCCGCGTCCATCACGCTGCGCTCGCCCACGGGCGTGCCCCGGAACACCCCCAGGATGCACGGCGACAGCGGCGGCTGCTGACCCAGCAGGTCCTCGTCCGACGGCAGGTCCTCCACCGCCAGGGTCACGTTGTCCATGTACTGCTTCACCTGCGAGGGCAGGGCGCGCATCGCGTCCTCCACCGCGCGGTCGAACGCCGCCTCCTCCAGGGCCACCGGCGGCGGCAGCTCCTCCGGGGCCAGCACCTGCGCGCGCGTGAAGCGCTTCTTCGCCTCGCGCGCGTCCTTGCGCCGCTCCGCGATGAGCCCCAGGTAGTGGTGCGCCCACGGCTCGTCCGGCGCGTCCTTGAGCACCCGCTCGAAGGCCTCCTGCGCGGGCGCGAAGCGGCAGAGTTCAAAAAGCGCGATGCCCCGCTCCAGCTGTGCGTCCGGGGAGCGCGGCATGTGCGTCAGCGCCTGGTCCAGGCTCTTGAGCGCGGCCTCGCACTCCCCCAACTGGTTGAGGCCCATCCCTTCCAGCAGGAGGAACTCGTAGACGAGCTCCACGTCGTCGGCCTTCTGCGCCAGCTTGAGCCCGCGGCCGCACCACTCCAGCCCCTCCTCCACCGCCTCGCGGTCCTCGCCCGTGCGGCACACGAGGAACTCCGCCGCGCCGAAGAGGATCTCCAGGTCCTCCGGGGCAACCTTCAGGGCGGCGCCATAGGCCCTGCCCGCGTCCTCCAGGCGGCCCACCTCCACCAGCGCGGCGGCCCGGTAGTGCAGGGCTTCTGGTGAGTCCGGAACGTCCCGGAGCAGGGCGTCTGCGCTGGCGAGCGCGGCCTCGAAGTCCCGGGCCTCGAAGGCGTCCGCCACCCCTTCCAGTCGCGCGTCCACGCCCTGCGCCTCCCCTTGCTTCGCCGTGCGCTTCGCCATACGGGCAGGCAGCTAAGAAGCCGTGCTTCGCGTTGTCAACGACCGGCGTGGCTGTTACCTTCCAGCGCCCCGTTTTGGCCCGAACCCCGTGAACATCCTGGTCGTCGACGACGATTACGAGCTGTGCACCATGCTCTCTCGCTACCTGGAGATGCATGGCTACACCGTGTTCTCGGCGTCGGACGCGCTCCAGGCCCTGGACATCATGGAGCGGCATCCCGTGGGGCTGGTCATCACCGACTACCTGATGCCCCACCTGGACGGCATCCACTTCACGGAGATGCTGAAGGCGGACCCCCGCTTCCAGAACATCTCCGTCCTGATGATGACCGCCAGCAACGACGCCAACATCTCCGACCGCGGCCTGCGCAAGGGCGTCGCCATCACCCTGCAGAAGCCCCTGGACATGGGGCAGTTGCTCAACCTCGTGCGCTTCGCGGAGTAGGGCCTTCCGGCAGGTCGCCTGAACCCCCCACCCGGGCGGGCCAGAAGGCGTCCTCAGGCCCACACGCCTGCCCCTTTCCGTTGACATCGTCGACGCGACCCTTATGTTGGCGCTCGACATGGCCGAGTGCTAACGGCCATCCCCATTTGTAGAAATTCCCCAAGCATTATCGGAGGTTGCGATGGCAGCGAAGGAAATCTTCTTCCATCAGTCCGCGCGGGATTCCATCCTGCGTGGCGTCCGGATCCTCGCGGATGCGGTCGCGGTGACGCTCGGTCCCAAGGGCCGCAACGTGGTCATCGAGAAGAGCTTCGGCTCGCCCACCATCACCAAGGACGGCGTCACCGTCGCCAAGGAGATCGATCTCGAGAACCGCTTCGAGAACATGGGCGCGCAGATGGTGAAGGAGGTCGCGTCGAAGACCTCCGACAAGGCGGGTGACGGCACGACGACGGCGACGGTGCTGGCGCGCGCCATCTACGAGGAGGGCCTGAAGCTGGTGGCCGCCGGCCACAGCCCCATGGACTTGAAGCGCGGCATCGACAAGGCGGTGGAGGTGGTGGTGGCGGAGCTGAAGAAGCTCTCCAAGCCCACGTCCGACAAGCAGGCCATCGCGCAGGTGGGCACCATCTCCGCGAACGGTGACGAGACCATCGGCACCATCATCGCGGACGCGATGGAGAAGGTGGGCAAGGAGGGCGTCATCACCGTCGAGGAGGCCAAGGGCCTGGAGACGACGCTCGACGTGGTGGAGGGCATGCAGTTCGACCGTGGCTACGTGTCGCCGTACTTCGTCACGAACCGGGACCGCATGGAGGTCGTCATGGACGACCCCTACATCCTCATCAGCGAGAAGAAGGTCTCGTCGATGCAGGACATGATCCCCGTGCTGGAGCAGGTGGCGCGCTCGGGCAAGCCGCTGCTCATCATCGCGGACGACATCGAGGGCGAGGCCCTGGCCACGCTGGTGGTCAACAAGATCCGCGGCGTGCTGAACGTGGCCGCGGTGAAGGCGCCGGGCTTCGGTGACCGCCGCAAGGACATGCTCAAGGACATCGCCACGCTGACGGGCGGCATGGTGGTGAGCGAGGAGCTGGGTCACAAGTACGAGAACCTGACCCTCACCGACCTGGGCCGCGCCAAGCGCATCACGGTGGACAAGGACAACACCACCATCGTGGACGGTGCCGGCCAGAAGGCGGACATCGAGGGCCGCATCAAGCTCATCCGCACCCAGATTGAGACGGTCACCAGCGACTACGACCGCGAGAAGCTCCAGGAGCGCATGGCGAAGCTCGTGGGCGGCGTGGCGGTCATCAACGTCGGCGCGGCGACCGAGGTGGAGATGAAGGAGAAGAAGGCCCGCGTGGAGGACGCGCTGCACGCGACCCGCGCGGCCGTCGAAGAGGGCATCGTCCCTGGCGGCGGCGTGGCCTACATCCGCAGCCTCAAGGCGCTGGACGGCCTGAAGCTGGGCGGCGAGCAGGACTTCGGCGTGGACATCATCCGCAAGGCGCTCCAGGAGCCCCTGCGCAAGATCTCCAGCAACGCCGGCGTCGAGGGCGCCGTCGTCATCAACAAGGTCAAGGACGGCACCGGCGCGTTCGGCTTCAACGCCCGCACGGAGACCTACGAGGACCTGGAGAAGGCCGGCGTCATCGACCCGACGAAGGTCGAGCGCACCGCGCTGCAGAACGCCGCCTCCGTGGCGTCCCTGCTGCTCACCACCGAGGCGATGATCGCCGAGCGCCCGAAGAAGAAGGCCAAGGGCGGCGCGGGTGGCGGCGCCATGCCGGAGTACGGCGGCGACGACATGGACTACTGAGCCGCTTGAAGGCTCCGTAGTGCCGTAGGGTTTTCCGGCCCCGGTGGGCTCCGCGCGAAGCGGGGCCCCCGGGGCCGGAGTCTTTTCAGGACGCGGTCTTCTTGAAGGCCAGGCCCAGCTCGCGGCTGAGCGCCGTGGTGTCGGAGAGCAGCTTGGGCAGGCACGCGGCGGCCCCGGCGCGCAGCGACGCCAGCGCCGTCTCCATGGTGAGGTGCTCCGCCAGCACGACGAAGGGCGCGCCCTGGCTGAGGCCCCGGGCCAGCTCCAGCGCCTTCTTGCCGTAGGCTGGCGCGAAGTCCCACGACACCACCACGCCCACGGGAGGCTCCAGCGCGGCGACCTCCGCGCCCGCGACGATGCGGGCCTCCAGCCCCAGCAGGCCCAGCGCTTCTGAAATCAGCCGCGCGGTGGCCGGGTTGTCCTCCAGCACGTCCACGCGGCGCATGGTGGTGCTGGGGGCCGGGGCGGGCGGCGGCGCGGGCGTGTACAGCGCCTGGCGCAGGAGCGCGCGCACCTGGCGGATGTCGTCGAAGGGCTTGAGCAGGTAGTCCACCACGCCCAGCTGCAGCGCCTGCTGCGTCGTCACCAGCGACGGGTAGCCCGTCATCAGGATGACGCGCGAGGCGGGGTCCAGCTTGCGCGCGTGCTGGGCCAGCTCCAGGCCGGACAGCCCGGGCAGGTTCTTGTCCGTGACGATGAGGTCCACTCGCGACGCGCGCAGAATCTCCAGCGCGGCCTCGCCCGTGGCCGCTTCGATGACTTCGCACTCCTTCTCCATCAGGTCCTTGAAGACCATCCGGATGATGCCCTCGTCGTCCACCACCAAGAGCCGCTTGCGCGGCGGGCGGGGCGCGTCCGTGGGAGGGAAGAGCACGCGGAACACCGTGGCCGGGGGCGGCACCTCGCGCAGCGTCGTCGGCGGCACCAGGGCGATTTGCGCGTGGTGCTCCTGCGCGATGCGCCGACAGACGGCGAGCCCCAGGCCGGTGCCGCGTTTGCTGGCGGAGACGTAGGGCTCGAAGATGCGCGTCTTGAGCTCGTCCGGGATGCCCGGGCCCCAGTCGGACACGTAGAGGGCCGCGGACGCGCCGTCGCGCGCGAGCGTCACCTTCACGCGGCCCCGGCCGGACATGGCGTCGCGCGCATTGTTGAGCAGGTTGAGCGTGAGCTGCTCGATGAGCCGCGCGTTGCCCTGGATGGTGAGGTCCTCGGGGGCCTCCACCTCCAGGGAGATGCGCGCCGAGTCCGGGTTGACGCTGAACACCTTCGCCGCCGCCCAGATGGGCGCGGCCAGGGACAGCCGCTGCTGCGGGGCCGGCCGCTCGCTGGCCAGGCGGATGAAGTCGGAGACGATCTGCTCCATCCGCTCCACCTGCGCGAGCAGCAGCTTCAGCGGCCCGCTGGCGCCCCCTTCCTCGGCCAGCAGCTGGGCGTAGGCCTTCGCGCCCAGGAGGGGCTGGCGCAGCTCATGGAGGACCTCCGCGGCGACCTGGTGGGTATGGGCGTTGGCGCGCTGCAGCGCCGCCGCCGCGAGCCGTGCCTTGTCCAGGTCCCCCGCGTCCAGGGCCTGGAGCAGCTGCGCGAGCGGCGAGGGGGTCTCCATGCGAAGGAGCATGACGGAGGCAGGTGTTCAGGCGCAACGCACCCCCAGCGGGATTCGGTTGACCCCGCTCGCGACCGAACGGATGCTCGCGACCGCCCTCCAGCGGGGCCTGACGGGACGCGCATGCCCGCTCGCCTGCTGGGGACTCTCCCTGTCGCAGAGGCCCTCATGCCGCAGACGAACCCGTTCCACTCGCTGGTGCCCCGGAAGCTGACGGACTCCGAACTGGCCCGCTCCATCCGGCTCAACATCGAGGCGGAGCTGGACGCCATCAACCTCTACGCCGCGCACCTGGACGCGACGGACAACGAGGAGGCGAAGGCCATCCTGCGGCACGTCATGGACGAGGAGCGCGAGCACGCGGCCCTGTTCTGGCAGCTCATCGCGCGGCTGGATCCGGAGCAGGCCCAGCACGACCGCGAGGCGTCGCAGAAGTACCGCCTCATCACCACCGGCGCGTCCCACGAGGAGGTGGAGGCGGTGGGGGAGGGCGGCGGCGGCGCGCCCGCGGAGGTGGAGCTGCCCAAGCGCCTCACCGTGGGCAGCCTGCGCAAGTAGCGCGGGCCCTGCCGTCAGCCCTGCGGGGGCGGCGGGTTCTGACGGCGCTCGGCCGGGGTGGCTTCCAGGTCCTGCGCCGCCATGTAGACGACGTTCCGGGTGCCGCGCTTGCCCCGGTACATGGCCCGGTCGGACAGGTCCAGGAGGTGGTCCTTGTCCTGGGCGTGCTCCGGGAAGCTGGCCACGCCGATGCAGGTGGTGAGCTTGAGCGCCAGCCCCTCGCGGCCCAGGAACTGGTGGGTCTCCATGGTGCGGCGGATGCGCTCGGCGACCTTGAGGGCGCCGCCGGAGTCGGTGCCGCGCAGCAGCACCACGTACTCGTCGCCGCCGAAGCGCGCCACCACGTCCGGGTCGCGCACGCAGCCCTTGAGCACGCGCGCGGCCTCCACCAGCACGCGCGAGCCCACCAGGTGCCCGTGCGTGTCGTTGATGGCCTTGAAGCGGTCCAGGTCCAGGAACAGCAGGGAGAAGGGCCGCTGCGTCTGGAGGGCCTCGTTCACCTCGCGGTCCAGCACCAGGTGCAGGTAGCGCGTGTTGAACAGGCGGGTGAGGTCGTCGACGTACGCCAGGTCCTCCACGGCGGCGAAGCGGCCCAGGTTGCGCAGGGCCAGCGCCCAGTTGCGCACGAGGAAGCTCACCGTCTCCGGGTGGTGCTCCGGAGGGGCGCTGTCGTGGAAGAGCACCGCGTGGCCCAGCACCGTGTCGCCGTCCACGGCGGGGAAGGTGAGGGTGCGCGGCCAGGGCACCTGCAAACCGTCGAGTGACTGGGCCGTGCGCGTTCCGGCGAGCCGCTCGGTGAGCTGCGGCACCAGCGCTTCGGACAGGTCCTCCGGCAGGCCGCGCATGCCGTGCGAGCGCAAGCCCGAGGCCCCGGGGTCGCGCTCCAGGAGCATCACGGCGGAGGCGTTGGCCATGGACTCCAGCGCGTCCGCGGTGGCGGCGGCCAGCCGCTCGCGGTCGAGCGTGGTGGCGATGCGCTGGCCCGCCTCCAGGAGCGCGACGTGCTGGCGCAGGGACGCGTTCTCGCGCATCAGGTCGCGCGTGGTGAGCGCGCGGCGCAGGGCGTGCTGCAGGGCCTCCGGCGCCACCGGCTTGACCAGGTACTCCGCCGCGCCGCTCTTGATGGCGCGCACCGCGGGGGCGACCTTGTCCAGGCCGGTGATGACCACCACCTCCACGCCCGGGTAGCGCTCGCGCACGTGGCGGAGGATCTCCATGCCGTCGCCGCCGGGGAGGATGAGGTCCGTCACCACCGCGTCGAACCGCCCCGCGGCGAGCGCGTCCTTCGCATCCGCCACGGTGGCGACCGCGGTGACGATGTGTCCCGCGGCCGTGAGGTAGTCGCCGTAGAGGTTGCGGGCGATCTTTTCGTCGTCGACGAGGAGCAGTCGCGCCATGACTGTTCAGGGCTTAGCACCCAACCCTGGAAGGCTGCTAGGGTCCTCCGCCGTGTCGCCCTTTGAAAGCGGACGGCGGCTCTGCCTGCTGGTGGAGGCCGGTGAGACGCGCTACGCGGTGGAGGCCACCTCCGTCATCGAGGTCGCGATGCCGGGGGCGCGCGGCGCCAGCCTGCGCGGCGTGCTGGAGGTGAAGGATCTCTCCGCGCTGCTCGGCGGCCCCCCCGAGGACGTGCCGGGCATGGTGGTGGTGCTGGACGTCAGCCCCACGCTCGCGGTGCGGGTGCGCTCCGTGGTGGAGGTCGCGGACGTGGCGCGGGATCCGTTCTTCCTCCTGCCCCCCGGCCTGGCGGACTCGCTGGCGCCCCTGAGCCGGGGCGCGGTGTTGCACAAGGACCGGCTGTACCTGGAGCTCATCGTGGAGGCGCTGCCGCACCGGGCGGGCCCCCGGGCCACCCCGCCGGAGCCCCGGCCCGTGCACTGGGTGGACGCGCCCCCGGAGCGGGCGCTGGTGCTGGAGTCCCAGGGCGTGCTGTTCGGCGTCCCGCTGGGCAACGTCTCCCAGGTGGTGCCCCGGGGTGAAGCGTTCAGCGTCCTCCCGGTGCAGAGCGGGCCCGTGGCGGGCGTCTATCCGCACGCGCAGGCGCTGTGGCCCATCTGCTCGGTTCCGGCGCTCCTGGGGGCGCCGGCCCGGGTGGAGGACCTGTTCGTCCTGACGGAGCTGGCGGGGCGGAATGTGGGGCTGGCGGCCACCCGGGTGCTCGGCGTGCTGCAGAAGTTCAAGCCGGCCGAGCTGACCGGAACCTTCCGGGCGCCGGGGCTGCCGGATCCGGTGATGTTACTGGACCTGCAGCGCATGTTTTCTTGATCGGCCCAAAGCGCGAATCCTAAGCTTCTCCGATTGACACAGGGCGTGCAGGCAGGCTTGCTCGCCCGAAATCTCAAACGAATTCAGGGGGGTATGCGCCCCCCGAGGCCGGAGCCGATGCCCAAGAATCTGCTGATCGCCGACGACTCGCTCACCATCCGCAAGGTGATCGGGATGATCTTCGCGACGGAAGACTTCCAGGTGACCGCGGTGGACAACGGGCTGGACGCCATCTCCCGCACGCGCGAGCTGCGCCCGGACGTGGTGCTCGCGGACGTGATGATGCCGGGCAAGAGCGGCTACGAGGTCTGCGAGGCGCTCAAGAGCGACCCCTCGACGCAGGCCATCCCGGTGCTGCTGCTGGCCGGCACCTTCGAGGCGTTCGACGAGAACCGCGCGAAGGCCGCCCGGGCGGATGACCACATCACCAAGCCCTTCGAGAGCCAGATCCTCCTCGACAAGGTGAAGACCCTGGTGGGCCAGAAGTCCAACACCATGCCCGCCTCCGCCGCGACGCGCGTGCTGCCCCAGACCGCCACGCCGGTGGCCCCGGC
>NZ_JBKGHJ010001219.1:0-555 GCF_046520365.1 Corallococcus sp. 4LFB | reverse complement strand
GGCCGTAGTGGTTGAAGACGGCGCACTCCGGCGCCAGCCGCTTCACCGTCTCCACCAGCTCCTTGTCCGACGCCTCCCCGCCCACCACCAGCCGCTTCCTCGGCAGCACCGCCTTCGCGTTCGGCCCGCTCAGCAACGCGCGCAGGTGCGAGGGCACCACCTTCAGCCCGTCCACCCCGTGCGCCTGCATGTACGCGCCCAGCGCCTCCGCGTCCGACGCCACCTCCTTCGACACCAGGTGCAGCGTCCCCCCTCCGCACAGCATCGGGAAGACGGCCGTGTGCCCCAGGTCCGCCGCCAGCGTCGTCACCGACGCGAAGCTCATTCCCTCCTCCAGCCTCAGCCTCCCGCGGATGCTCCCCACGTAGTTGGCCAGCTGCCGGTGCTCCACCACCACGCCCTTCGGACGCCCCGTGCTTCCCGACGTGAAGATGGCGTATGCCGCGTTCTCCCCGCGCACGTTCGACGCCACCGGCTCCGTGCTGCCGCCGGCTTCATCCACCGCTTCGACGATGACGGTGACGAGCCCCAGGCCCGCCACGTCCGCCGCCTGCG
>NZ_JBKGHJ010001218.1:0-561 GCF_046520365.1 Corallococcus sp. 4LFB | reverse complement strand
GCATCGACCAGCCGTCCGACACGATGTGGTGCATCACCAGCACCAGCACGTGCTCGGTGGCGCTCAGCCGCAGCAGCTTTGCGCGGAAGAGCGGGCCCTGGCCCAGGTCGAACGGACGCTGGGCTTCGCGCTGGGCTCGCCGCTGGGCTTCCGCCTCGCGCTCTGCCTGGGGCAGCGCTTCGAGGTCCACCACCTCCAGCACCGCTCCCGCGGCCGGCGTGATGACTTGTGCAGGCTGCCCGTCGCGAACCTGGAACGTGGTCCGCAGGGCTTCGTGACGGCGCACCAGTTCATCGAAGGTGCGGCGCAGGGCGCTTTCATCCAACGGCCCCGTGAGCCGGACGGCCGCGGGCAGGTTGTAGAAGGCGCTTCCCGGCTGGAGCTGATCCAGGAACCACAGGCGCTGCTGCGCGAAGGACAGCGGCTCCTCCGCCGAGCGCAGCTGCTTCACGAGCACCGGCATCGTCGTGTGCTGGCCCGAGCGGTGAGCCACGTCCACCTTGCGAGCCAGCTCCGCGACCGTGGGGGACTCGAAGAGGGCTCGCAGCGGCAGGTCGATGT
>NZ_JBKGHJ010001217.1:0-582 GCF_046520365.1 Corallococcus sp. 4LFB | reverse complement strand
ACGGCGTGTGCCGGAGGGACGCGTGCATCCCGGCACGGCGAGCTGGGGTACGTCGATTCGGAGACGGCGGGCAAGGCACGGCATGCGGCCTACTTGGCGGAGCAGGCGTCCGCGAGGGCCGCGACCCGGGCCATGGCCTCCCCACTGGTACGGGCCATCCCGCCGGCCGTGCTCGCGCTGATGCAGCAGGACCACGACGCGGATGCGCTTGAGCAGCAGCTCGCCGCGTGTGCCGTGCAGGCGGAGCATTTGGGGAACGCGCGCTACTTCCAGGGCAGGCCACCGACGCGGCAGGAGTGCGCCGAGGTGGTGGAGACGGACCGCTGCGGCAAGCCCGTGACGCGGGCACAGTTCCTGGGCAGGCAGAAGCACGTGCTCGCCCTTCAGTGCGCGGAGGAGGTGCTGAAGGCGCTCTGGCCCGCGCCCTTCAGCATCGAGCAGCGCTACCGCTTCTACCCGAACGCCCGAATGGTGGAGACGGTCAGCAAGAAGGAGGAAGCGCGGCTCATCGCAGAGGGCTGCACCGAGGAACTCCGAGGCACCCTCAAGCCGGACCTCGTGCTCCATGCGGATCGCAACCTG
>NZ_JBKGHJ010001216.1:0-584 GCF_046520365.1 Corallococcus sp. 4LFB | reverse complement strand
GTCCATGGGGGCCACCGTCAGCGCGAAGCGTCCGGACTGCAGCCGCGACACGTCCAGCATGTCGCCAATCAGCCGCGTCAGCCGGTCCACCTGCCGGTTCAGCCGGGCGATGGTCTCCCGCTGCCGCTCCGGGTTCATCCCCTGCCCGGACCCGAGCTGGCGGATGAGCAGGTCCAGCGTCGCCTTCAGCGGCGTCAGCGGCGTGCGCAGCTCATGGCTCGCCATGGACAGGAACTGGTCCCGGATGGCGATGGCCTCCCGCAGCTCCTTCTGCGTCCGGTCGATGCGCGCCGCCATGTCGTTGAAGCCCAGGGTGAGCTGGGCAATCTCATCATCGCCCCGGGCCTGCACGCGCTGCTCCGCCGACGGCGTGCCCAGCACGGCGAAGCCGTCCCGCAGCGTCTCCAGCCGCTGCGCCACGTCCCGGCCCACCCACTGTGACAGCGCGAGCGCGATGGCCCCCGCCAGCACCGCGATGGCCACCACCCACGCCCCCATGCGCGTCACCGGCGCGAACGCCTCTCGCAGCTGCGCCGTCACCACCACCGTCCACGGCGTGCCCTCCACCCGCGCGTGCGCCACCA
>NZ_JBKGHJ010001215.1:0-592 GCF_046520365.1 Corallococcus sp. 4LFB | reverse complement strand
CCACTCCGGCGGGAGGGAGGGGGCTCAGCGGGCGCGGGCGTCGCGGTGCGGGGGGCGCCGAACGCGGGCGGCGAGGCGCTCAGGCTCCAACGGAGTAGGTGCCGTCGTAGCCGTCCGGATCATCCGCCTTCTTCTGGAGGCGGATTCCCAGGGCCTGCGCCTCGCCCTGGCCTCGCAGGGGCTGCTGGCCACAGGTGTCCGCCGTCATGCCTCGGCAGACCCACGCAGAGCCTCCGGCGTTCACCACGTCGAGCGACACCAGGCCGGGCTCCGCTTCGAGCAGCCGGTGCGTCATGAACTGGAGCTTTTCGTCCCAGGGCGCGCCCACGTCGCGGCGCGCGTGCAGGTTGCCCACGAGCACGATGAAGGTGTCCTCGCGCGCCTGGCTCCGCGCCTGACGGAGCTGTTCCGCCATCGTGTCGTCGCGGTCCTTGCCGCCCGGATCGAACGCCACCACCCGCACCGGCAGCCCCGCGTGCCGCAGCTCCCGCGCGCGCTCGAGCAAGCCCCGCATCGCCAGGCTGCCGCGGCCGTCCTGCGCCTCGCGGTGCCAGAAGGCGCTGTCGGGAGGCCCCTCGGCCTCGCCCGCGAC
>NZ_JBKGHJ010001214.1:0-593 GCF_046520365.1 Corallococcus sp. 4LFB | reverse complement strand
CCGCCCAGGTACAGCTCGCCCGGGACGCCCACGGGAACGGGCTGCCCGTGCGCATCCAGCACGTACGTCTGGACGCGCGTCATCGGCCGGCCGATGGGCACCGACGTCGCGTGCTCCGGCAGGTCCACGATGTCGTGCGTGGTGACGCCGACAGTGCATTCCGTGGGGCCGTACAGGTTCACCAGCCGGCCCGGAGGCCCCGCGCGCAGCACCGCGCGAGCCGCATCCGCGTTCGCGGCCTCACCCGCGTAGATGACGGTGCGCATCGTGGTGAACGCGTCCGGCACCTCGCGCGCCACGGTGTGGAACAGCGCCGTGGCGAACAGGGCCGTGGTGGCGCCCACCTCGCGCAGCGTGCGCGCCAGCTCCGCCGGAGCCAGCGTCACCTCGCGCGGCAGGATGACGAGCCGGGCGCCATTGAGCAGCGCGCCCCAGACCTCGAAGGTGGCCAGGTCGAACGACGGCGTCCCCGCCTGCACCATGCAGTCGTCCGGCCCCAGCTGGACGTAATTCGTGTCCCGCAACAGGTGCACGATGGAGTGGTGCGTGATGCCCACGCCCTTGGGCGTGCCCGTGGAGCCCGACGTGTAGAG
>NZ_JBKGHJ010001213.1:0-597 GCF_046520365.1 Corallococcus sp. 4LFB | reverse complement strand
GCACCACCACGACGCTCTCGCGCACGCCGTCGCACTGGCCCAGCGCGGACTCCACCTCGCCCAGCTCGATGCGGAAGCCGCGCACCTTCACCTGCGAGTCCAGCCGGGCCAGGAACACCACGCTGCCGTCCGGCAGCTGCTTCACCTGGTCGCCCGTGCGGTACAGCCGCGCACCAGGCTCCATGCTGAACGGGTGCGGCACGAACTTCTCCGCCGTCAGCTCCGGCCGGCCCAGGTAGCCCAGCGCCAGGCCGTCGCCGCCGATGTACAGCTCACCCGCGACACCCGCCGGAACGGGTTGCCCGTGCGCATCCAGGACGTACAGCTCCGTGTTGGACAGCGGCTTGCCGATGGGCACCGTCACCGCGCCCGCGGGGACCTGCTTCACCTCGTGCCACGCGGCGAACGTCGTGCTCTCCGTGGGGCCGTACGCGTTGACGAGTTTCCCGGACATTCCGGCCGCGAGCGCCGCGCGCATCGCTCCCGGATCCACCGCCTCGCCACCCACGTGGAGCTGGCGCACCGTCTGGAACGTCTCCGCTGACTGCGCCACCAGCTGGTTGAACAGCGCGGACGTCACGAACAGCGTGCTGATGC
>NZ_JBKGHJ010001212.1:0-604 GCF_046520365.1 Corallococcus sp. 4LFB | reverse complement strand
TGGCGCTGCCGGGACGGCCGCAGGCGTGGCGCGCGCAGGGGCCGCCGTTCCTCACGGTGCTGGAGCTGTCCCGGCAGGCGGTGGAGCTGGCGCGGGCCGTGGAGCTGGGCGAGGCCCGCTTCGAGTTCGAGCCCGCGGGCGTGCGCCCCCTGCTGACGCTGGACCTCCCCGGACGGCGGGCGAAGCTGGGGCCCACCGGCGCCTGGTTCCAGTTGGAGCCCTCGGAGCTGCTGTCCGCCCTCTTCCAGCTGGGCGAGGCGCTGGGGCTGGCGTTCGCGGAGGCGCACCGGGTCCAGGTCTCCAACCCGTACCTCGTGGAGCTGGCGGAGCGCTGCCGCGAGGGGCTGTCGCACCTGCGAGGGGCCCACAAGCCGCCCGAGGCCGAGGGCGAGGCGCGCGAGCGAAAGAGTCCTCCGGCGCGCGGCGAGTCCCGTCCGCTGAAGGTGCCCGGGAAGCTGCGGCGCCTGCGCTTCGAGAAGCTGTGGGAGCAGCGCGGGCTGGAGGAGCCGGAGGAGGCGCGGCTGCTGCTGGGCCGGCACGGGCCGGTGTACTGCGCGCCGGGGGCTGGCGGGCGCGTTCTCTCGCAAGGACGGGGCGCTGCTGT
>NZ_JBKGHJ010001211.1:0-607 GCF_046520365.1 Corallococcus sp. 4LFB | reverse complement strand
CCGGCGGAGTGCACGCCGCCGGTGTGCTCGAAGGTGTGCTGGAGGTCGCGCAGGCGTTCGGTGGCCAGGGCCACGGTGCGGGCGGAGAGGACGGGGCCGGGGGCGACGCGGTCGCAGCGGGCCATCAGGTCGTCCACGTCGCGGCGGCCGCACACGCCGCACGCGGAGGTGGTGAGGGTGCCGCGGCGGGTGGCCTCCACGCGCTCCAGGTCGAGCACGGCGCCAGCGGCGGGGACGACCTCCAGCACATTGCCGTATCCTTCCTCTCCGGGATGGCCGCAGTGGAAGAGGCTTCCCAGGTCGTCCCCATCAGTAAGGATGCCCTCGGCGAAGAGGAAGCCCACCGCGAGCTCGCGATCATGGCCTGGGGTTCGCATGGTGGTGGCGACGGTGTCGCCGCTCACGCGGATCTCCAGCGGCTCCTCCACGGCCACGCGGTCGTCCTCGGCCGCACGGAGGAGGTCACCGTCGAAGCGGCGCACCGCGCGGTGGGTGACGCCGCGCGGCTCTGGGAGGGAGACCTTCCGCGGCGCGGACTGATCACTCAGCCACGCGGTGAGGAAGTCCGCGACGGCGGGTGCGCCGCGGCAGGCGCGCGCGCGAGCAC
>NZ_JBKGHJ010001210.1:0-611 GCF_046520365.1 Corallococcus sp. 4LFB | reverse complement strand
CCGGCCCCGGTGCGGGGACCGGAGCCGCGACGCCGGCGCGGACTTCAGCCGCCGTCGGACAGCGGACCGCCGTCCGAGGTGCCGGCGTCCGAGTCGTCACCGGCGTCGGTGGAGCCCGCGTCGGTGGGGCCGGCGTCGATGAGCCCCGCATCGAAGGACGTGCCGGCGTCGGTGGAGGTGCCGTCCTCGGCGGTGCAGACCTCGTCGCGGCAGACGTAGCCCTCCAGGCACTGGCCCCGGTCACAGGGCTGCCCTTCGGGGTCGAAGGCGACGAGCAGGCTGCAGGCGGACAGTCCCAGGACCAGGGCCAGGGGAACGATGAGCGATGAAAGGCGGCGCATGGCTAGTAGTTCCGGAGATCGTCTTCGTCGAGCTTGGGACGCTTCTTCTCTTCCTCGCGCTTGCGCCTGGCCTCTTCCTCCGCCTTGCGCTTCGCCTCCTCGTCCGCCTTGCGCCTCGCCTCCTCCTGCTGCTTGCGCTGCGCCTCCTCCTCCTTCTTGCGCTGCTCCTCCTCGCGCTTGAGACGGGCCGCCTCCTCGCGCTGGCGCCTCGCCTCGGCCGCGCGCTCCTTGCGCGTCAGCTTCCTCGCGGCGGGCGGCGGGGCTGCGGGG
>NZ_JBKGHJ010000120.1:0-18451 GCF_046520365.1 Corallococcus sp. 4LFB | reverse complement strand
GCAGGCGGGCCAGCCCCTGGGCATGGAGCTGGCTGACGCGGGCCACCGGGAGACGCAGCTCCTGCGCCAGCGTCCTCGGGGTGGGCGCCTCGCCCTTGGCCCGGCCGAAGCCCGCCAGGGCCTGGACGACGACGCGCTGAAGGCGCGGCAGCTGGTGGAGTTCCTCCAGGGCGGCGTCCCGCTCGGCCACGTGCGCCAGGTCCGCGGACGTCGTGTCCACCAGCCCCAGCCGCACCTCCATGTTCATCGCTGCGCCGTCTCCCCGCGTGTCGGCCAGCACCTGCTCAAGCGAGGTGGTGGAGATGGAGCCCTCACCCAGCGACAGGATGGAGGCCTCGTCCAGGCCTTGGGCGCGCATGGCCGTGGACACCGGCACGCCCGTCTCGCGCGCGGCGCGCTTGGCCCTGGCCACCTTGCGGCGCGCGTGCCGCGTCACGTAGATGGCGCTGCGCTCCTCGGCCGCAGCCCTCTCCATCGCCTGCCGCGCCAGCCGAAGCACGTAGGCCGGGTAGAGGCAGCGGCCCGGCGCCAGCCCCGGGGTGAAGCGACGCCAGGCCCTGTACGTGGCCAGCTGCCCCTCCTGCTCCAAGTCGTCGGCGCGCACCTTCCAGCGTCGCGCGAGGTCCGCCGCCGCGCGCTTCACGTGGGGGTGGGCGAGGGCGGCGAGCCGCGCCTCCGCGCGCCGCTGCTCCGGGCAGCCGTCAGGTAGCTCGCGCAGGAGGAAGAGGAGGGACTCCATCTCCAACTCTGGAGTGGGGGCGGCGGGCAGAGGCATGGCTGCGAAGGTGCGGGGGGCAGCCAGGGGACGACGGGCACAGGCGGGCATACGGACTCGCTTGCGGCGCATGAAGGCGCGACGCGATATGCTGGAGTCCCCAGCGATGCTTCCCCTGTGTCCCTGGCCTTCGCGGGCCCGGCCGTCTTCCCCGGCCGGGCCCGTCGTCTTTCTGGCTGCCGCCCCGCACCAACACCAACCACCCATGGCGTCGTCCGCCACGTGCCGACATTTTGACAGAAGGGCCGGCCATTCACAGACGCCCCCGTCGGCGGACGCTCGGAACGCGCTGAGGAAATAACAGCGCGCGGGAGATTCCTTCGGTATGCCTCGGGCGTTGGCCCCCGTGCAGGCCGTTCCCAATCAGTCGCCACACGCCAGCTTCGGGCGGTGCGCGCCGCGTCCCTCCCGGTGTTGCACGGCACCGGGAGGGACGTGCTTTTCCCGGAGGCAGTCCATGTCCAGTTGCAAGCCCACCAGCATCCAGGTTGCCGGAGTCGTCATCACGCAGGACGCCCACGGCAGGTACAGCCTCAACGACTTGCACCGCGCGGCGGGAGGGGAGGAGCGCCACCGCCCCGCGCAGTTCCTGCGGCTGGACGGCACGCGGGCGCTAACCCAGGAAATCCAGTATGGGAATCCCCACAGTGCCCCCGTGGAGACCATCAATGGCGGCCCACAGCGAGGCACGTACGCCTGTCGGCAGCTCATCTACGCCTACGCAATGTGGGTGGCTCCGAAGTTCCACCTCCAGGTCATCGACGTCTTCGACGCCGTCGCCACCGGGCATGCACCCCGACCGGTCGTGCCCGCGCTCCCGGGGGACTACCTCGAAGCACTGGAGGCCCTCGTCGCTTCGGAGCGGGAGAAGAAGCGCCTCGCCGCAGAGAGCCAGGCCCAGCAGGCGCAACTCGAAGCACAGAAGCCGTTCCATGACATGGCGAAGCAGTTCCTCGACACGACGGACCTATGGAGCCTGACGAAGACGCGCGCCACCTGAGACTGCCTGTTGGCGAGTTCTTCCAGTGGCTCCCACGGGACAAGGTGGTGTTCCGGGAGTCGGAGGACGGACCGTGGGTGCCCTACGCCCCCTTCCGGGAAAAGGGCCTCCTCGTCTTCCAGGCACGCGTCCCGAAGAGGCAGCAGCCCGGCCAGCAGCCGAAGTCATACGGCCAGACGATGGTGACGGCTGCGGGGGTGGCGTGGCTGTCGAAGAAGTACGGCCACCTTGCCACGCCTATCCCACCCGCTCAGGGAGAATTGCTCATGCTGGCGGGAGGCGAGCGATGAGCGCGAAACCGGGGCGCATGATGACCTTCACCTTTACGGAGCCTCGCGAGTACTCGGAGCCGTTGGACATCGTGCTTGGCGACCCGCGGGTGCTTGTCCACGCCATCCATGAGGTCTGTGCTGCACTGCGCGTCAGCGGCGGGGTGAAGGTGGCCGATGGCCTCTACGCCCTGGCGGCGGACATCACCGCGCGGTACGGCAAGCTGGAGTGGGACGCGCCCGTGCCGGAGGGGCACCGTCGCGCCGCACTCGTCCAGGCGCTGGCGCTGGTACCCCTCGACAGCCTGCGGACGCTCGCGGGGGAGAGGTCCGTTGGGTTGGTTGCTGTCGGAGAGGCGGGCGAGGCATGAAGCGACCGTAGGGACTCAGCACTGCTGAGTCCCTACCGCTTCTTCTTCTCCCGGGCGGTGGCATCCTTCTCCGCCAGCGCCTCAAGTTCGGGCAGGGCGCCCTCCAGCGCCCGCGAAATCAACTCGCTGCGGCTGCGGTAGCCCAGGACGTCGGCCAACTGGTCCACACGGTCGGAGAGCCAGCGCGGCAGCGTGATGCTCACGGCCTTCGTCTTCTCGTCATCGCCTCGTGGCGGCAGGACTGGCATGCCGTGAAGAGTACGACTTTCGGTCGGACCCATCAAGCCATCTTGACTCCGATGATTTATCGTATAAACATGGCCATAACGAGTCAGGGGGCGCCATGGCCACGAAGCGGACGAAGAAGCGGGACTGCGAGAAGGGCGACTGCGGCACCACCAGTTGCCGGGCGTGCGCGCTGCGGAAGCTGACGCAGCACGTCCAGGACACGCTGCATGCCGTCGTCGCGCTGGGTGAGGCCGCCCCGGAGCGCGGGGCTACCAGCCACCTCCCGCGCGCCTACCACACCGCCGCCCTCCTCCAGGTGGAGGCCCTCCTGTCTGATGCCCTGTCCTCTGCCTCTAGGTAGCCGTCCGCTCCCTTGCCCGCTTGTCCGGGCGCGTGGTCTATGCAAGCCCGGAAAGGCCGGAGCCATGAATAAGCGCGAAGAGCAGCCGTTGATGGAGCAGCACCAGGGCGGGGTGGGGCCGTACCGCTTCGGGCGGCGGCTGCGCGTGGGTGAGGGGCTGGGGCGCGTCTACGAGGCGCGGAACGAGGAGACGGGCAATCCGGCCTACGTGGTGACGCCCACGGGGGCCCGGGTGGACCTGGCGCCGGACGTGGCGCTCCAGTACCTCGTGACCACCTCGGCCCGCCCGGCCTTCGTCGCCTGCGAGCTCGTCTCCGTCCCTTCAGGTGCTGACCCCTTCACCGTTGAGGCGGAGCTGTTGGACACGAGCGAGGACGTGATGGACGTGTTGAAGGCGGCAGGAGCGACAAAGCAGCGGCTGGCCCACCTGCTGACGGGCCGCATGCCGGTGCCGCGTCGTGCGCCTCCCGCGCAGGCGCTAGTGCGCAGCCCGGGCCGTGCCCTCCGACTCCTCACCGCGGCCTCGCTGGCGGCAGCCGGCGTCCTCCTGGCCATTCACGCGAGCACGCCAGCGCGCGGCCCTGAGCTCGTCGAAGAGATGGCGCTGCCCCAGATGACGCCCGAGCAGGCCGTGTTCACCGACCTCGCATCGGGCGCGGGGAACCGGCTCCCGGACCGCTACCGCGTCCCTGACGAGCCGATGGATGGGCAGGCGCGGGCGCCGTGCCGCTCACCCTCCGTCGAGGTGAACGGCGGCTGCTGGCTGCGCCTGAAGGATGACGCCCCGTGTCCGAAGAACTCGGCGGAGTACCGCGGCGGATGCTACGTGCCCGTCTCCGCGACGAAGAAGGACAACGTGAGCGGGCCCGGCGGGCTGTACTGAGCGACGTTCGCCGCGTCGTCCGGCTCGGCCCGGGACGTGAGGGCCGCCAGGGCCTGAGTCTCAGCGGCCCGGTGTTCCTCCCGGGCCTGCGCCAGCCGCATCCGCGCCTCGGGACTCCCGTCCAGCCCGCGCACCGCACGCTGTAGCTCCAGCTCCACGTCGCCCAGGCGCTGCGCCAGCGCCACCCGCTCCGTCCTCGTCATGCCGGGCGCGGAGAGCAGGAGGCGTGCCGGGGCTACAGCGGCGCCGCCCAGTCCTCCGGCGGCGGCTCACGCACGTCCACGCGCTGCTCGAGGTCGGCCTCCCGGAGCGCGTCGTCGATGAGGTGGGCCACGCGCTCCACGTTGGCGGGGAGCGCACCGCCAGCCTCCAGGGCCTGTGCGTGCAGGCTCGCCGCGGCGGCGGTGAGGTGCAGCTTCACGACGGGCATCCGGGACAGGGGCATGGCCACCTCCGCGTGGAAGGTGGCCATGCGCACCCGGTGCCGCAACGGCAAGGGCTACTTCCCGTCGCGCGTGAGCAGGGGCAGCACCCGCTCAAGCACCGCGCCAAGAACCTGCGCCGGGTCCTGCGAAGCGTCCACGCGGGCGACGCGCTCCCCCTGTGTTTCCAGGTGAAAGAGGGCCTGCGCGTAGCCGTTGGCCGCGCTGGTGGCGACGGCGTGGTTCTCGTAGTTGTCGAGGGCGCGCACTGCCCCGGCCCGGCGGAGGGCCACGTCGGGTGGGCACTCCAGGAAGACGAGCAGGTCCGGCTTGAGCGCTCGGGCATTGAGAGTCAGGACGCGCTCCATGCCCACGTGGGGGCCCTGGTACGCCAGCGAGGACAGAACGTAGCGGCTGGACACGACAACCTCGCCGCGCTGGAGGGCTGGGCGAATCACCGCGTCGACGTGGTGCGCGCGGTCAGCCGCAAAGAGGAGCGCCATCACTTCGGCAGACAGCGGCCCGGAGACAAGCAGGCTCCGAATGAGGACCCCCACGGGCCCCGGGGACGGCTCCTCCGTCAGGCGCACGCGCAGGCCACGGGCGGCAAGCTCCCTCGCTAGGGTGTGAGCCACGGTTGTCTTGCCGCTGCCGTCTCCGCCCTCGACGACAAGGAAGGTCCCGGGCAGGTCGTCAGCCACGGGGCACCTCCTCCCCGGGCAGCGGCAGGTCGAGAATCGCCTCCTGCGCGGTGCGCGCGTCCACGAGTCCGTACAAGTGCGGCACCTGGGACGCCCGCTCGCGCATGTCCTCCGCCCCGAGGCGCGCGGCGTCCCGGACGGCCTTCGCCATCGCGCTCCCGGCCAGGTGCTGGAGGAAGGCCACGCCCTGCCACACGTCCACGAGGCTGTTGTGCACGAGGGTGACGCGCTCCTTGGCGGGCTCCGGCAAGTCGTGCCTGTCGAGCGCGTTCGCCAGCACCGCCTTGCACGCCTGGGCCATGAGGACGACGTCCTGGTAGCTGAGGGCGTCCGGCGGCTTGCGCATGCCCAGCGTCCCCTGGACGCGAGCGGCCTTCCGCCCCATGAGGAGCTTCACCGCATCGGTGCCCTCGTCGCCGTCCGGCACCGGCAGTTCCTGGAAGGCGGCGCGGAGGACGGCCACGGCCGCGCCCTGCTCCGGCGTGGTGACGCGGAGCGCGCTCCACACGCGCACCAGCGCGCGCTTCACCGACTCGGGCACGCCCGGGCCGCCGCACACGTCGCACCGCGCCCGGCACCACTCGCACAGGCCTTCGCCCGCGCAGGTGCAGCGGCCGGAGGGGTGCAGCATCGCGTCCACCTCGGAGGCGACGAGCCGGCCCGTGGGCGTCAGCTCGTGGCCCACCTTCGCGAGGCTGGCGTCGATGCGCTCGGGCAGGGTGGGGCGGCCCTCCTGGGCGCGCCGGAGGACGCGCGCCACGTTCGCCGGCACCCAGCCCTCGGGCTTGATGACCTTCCCGTCGGCGCGGCGCACCGCGCGCCCGTCGGGCCCCAGCTTCCGCATGTTGGCTGGGTGGATTTCCTCGCTGACGGCGGCGAGCAGCGGCAGGCCGAACTGCACCGCGCGGCCCGCCACCACGTACTGGAGGTCCGCGAGCTCGTGGAGCATGGCGCCCAGGTCCGGCCCGGGGCTGTCCGGGTCCACCTCCACCACGTAGTCGCCTTCCTCCAGGCGGGTCCGGACGCACAGTCCCGCCGCGCCCAGGAACTCCAGCGTCTCCTCCAGGATGAGCTTCCCCGCGAGGACGCGCTCCTCGTCCGTGCCCACGTCCGGCAGGTGCCGCACCGGCAGCCCCATGGCCTCGTGGAACTCCGTCACCCGGCCACGTAGGGGTCGGCCTCCGGCAGGCGCTCCAGCAGCGGCGGCACCGTGGGGCGTACGTCGAGGGCGGAGAGCATCCGGTGCCGACGTGCCGGGGCGTCACCGTGGAGCACCCAGCGCACAGCCTCGCGCAGCGCTCCGGGGTGGACGGCACCGCCGTTGGCGTGGGCCAGGTAGCGGCTCACGACTGAAGCATTCGACTCCGCGCGACGCAGTGCCGCCCGCCAGTTCCGGGCCTCCTCGCGCTGACGCTGCGCGTCCCTGGCGCCGTGCCCCATCTTCGGGCCGATATCCGCATGGTGCTCCGTGGCGGGCGCCGCCTCGGGGACGTGCCCCTCGCAGTCCGGGTCCCCGCAGAACGTCGGGCCCAGGGTGGCCGTCGTCTCGGTGGTCCCGACTTCGCCCAGCATCAGGCGCATCTGCTTCGTGGTGACAGCGTAGCTGTGCGACCGCTGCTCGGCGTCGTGCCACACGAGCGAGACGGTCCCGGCCCCGTCGTCCGCGATGGCGGGCGGGTGCTTGGCGAGGCGCGCCAGCGCTTCACGGCGGCGGCGCTCCACCCAGCGCGCCATTCGCTGGTCCTTCATCTCCGCGGGCGGGCGGAGAGGGCGTCCAGCAGGTCGGAGGCTATCTCCCGGATGACGTCCGCGACAGGTGAGAAGCCCTTGGGCCCCACCGCCTGCTGGGCGAGGTCATCGGCCCGTGCGTCCAGCCTGGTGAGTCGCCTGTGGAACGAGTCCACCTGCGCGCGGAGGGCGTCGCGCTCGGACTCTGCGACCTCCTTTTCGTGCGCCACGCGCTGCGCGAACCCAGCCCGCTCCTCGGCGCGGCGCTTCCACTCGTCCCGCCCGGCCACCAGTTCCTTGACGCGCTCGGCCTGCTGGGCGCCGTCCTCGCGCGCGGGGATGCCCGCCGCGTCCAGCACGTCCGCCACCTCGTCATAGAGCCGGTCCACGCGCTCGACTTCATCCCGCGCCTCGTCCCGCTCGGCCGTGAGCGTCGCCACCTGGGCGTGAAGAGCGGACAGGTCGTGCTGGACGGAAAGCAGCACAGCGGCCCCGGGGGCGGGGTCGTCGCGCATCTCCATCACGCGCTCAACGCTGCGCAGGTGCCCCTCCATCGACTTGCCAACACGCCCCGCCTTGGTGGCATGAAACAGCGTGTCCACTGCATGGCGCTCCAGCGTCAGCTGCTCCACCAGCCCCGGCACCTTCGCGCCCTCCAGCGCGGCGGCCACGAGACTGGCCAGGTTGCCATCCAGCAGCGCCTCAATGCCCGTGAGCGCGGCGCATCCAGGGCAGGTCACGAGGTCCTCCACGGGGTCGCCCGTGTTCGGTCCCGTCGCCCAGCAGCCCCCGGGCACCGCATGGTTTAGCGCGAGCTTGGTCGTGAACAGCGTAAGGCGCGCTAGCTTCCCCAGCCGCTCCACATCCGCTTCCGTGTGCTTCGTGTTGTCCGTGCACGTCGTCATCTGGCACCTCTCAAGCTGCGAGGAGCGCGCCGTCGTGACGACGCGCAGGAAGAGGCCGGGCGGCCTGTGCTGCGCCGCCCGGCCGAGTCACGTCAGATGCCGTCCTGCGGGTTGCCCTTCCGGTTGAACATCTCCGGGTCGACGATGGGCAGGAGGGAGCCGGCCGCCACGGCGACGCGGGAGCCCGCCTGCTGGACCAGGAACCCCGCCTTGATGAGGTACTCCACCCACGGGGTACTGGGCGTCGCCCGTCCCTTGGCGCTGCTGTAGAGGCTGGCCATCTCCGAGCGCAGGTCCGCCACGTTGTAGTCCTCGGCGTGGTCCTCGACGTAGCGAGCCATGGCCTCGACCGTCGCGCCTCCGCCGCCCGGTCCGTTGCATGCGTCATCGCGCTCCGACTGCGCGCGGGCCCGGACGCTGCGGGCCTTGTCCTTGTCGATGTTCCGCGTCAGTCCATGGCCGTCCCTGTCGGTGGAGATGGCAATCTGCGCGGCCAGCAGGAGCTTCATGAAAACGCCCGTCAGGCAATTGGCGTTGGCGCCCTTGGACAGCTTGGCGGCATCGGCGGCCTGGGCTTCGGCCTGCTTCAGCAGCTTGCCCCACGCCTCCGGCGTGCCCACCCACCCGTCCGGGGGAGAGGAGGGGGAGTAGGCCGCCATGGCGGAGGAGGACACGAGGCACACGAGCGCCAGCGTGGTGAGACGCGAGAGGAAAGACATACGACTCCTGGGTGTTGGTGGGGTGCTACGTGCTGCTGCGCTGGCGGGCGACCTCGAATCGCCACTGCCGGGCCCACGCCCACGTCAGCTTTCTGCCGGGTGCTGCTCGTCAACCAGGCTGCGCCTGGCACCGCGGTGCTGCTTCAAGGGCTCGGGGCGGTCGGGTGGGGGCGTGCCCATCCGCCCCGAGCGGGCGCGCCACGTCCGCGCCTCGAAAGGCCCGGCCCCACAATGGGACCGGGTTGCAACCCCGCGCGCCAAGAGACCGGCCCGGGCCGCGTGTTGCGGCTGTCGGAACGCACGGTGCTGCGTAGAGGCCCGGCGGCCCAATGCCGCCGGGGTGCTTCGCCTGCGTGGCGTGGACGTGGTCGGTCACGTCCGGCACGCAGGCTCAGCGAATGTCACGCGGCCTCGTGGTCCTCGTTTCGCATCCAGAGTGCCGCAACGGCAGGCACGGCACGCCAGTACCTGCCGAGGTCGTCGGCACGGTCGAGTGCTGCCGACTCGTCTGGCCATACGGAATCGGGAGCGGACCACTCGGCCGCCTCCACGTTGATGACCGCCCACCAGACCCCGGCATGACCAATCGCCATCTCGTCTGCCGACGGACCCGGCACCTCGCCGGGCGGCATCACCCTTCCGTCGTGAGGCTTCAGCAGCCAGTCGCGCAGCTTGTCGGTCGTCATGCTCACCACAGCCTCCTCCAGTAGATGCCGTCTTCGACGGGCAACCCCGTCGCCTTCGCCTGCCGCTGCAGCTCCAGCTTGAACGCCGCCTCCACCTTCACCAGCTCCGCCTCCGACTCGACGCGCAGGTAGCCGTCGTAGAGCTTCCGCACCTGCTTCTCCGTGAGCCCGAGCACCACCGCCGCGGCCTCGGCCCCCAGTCGTGAGCCGTCCATCGCAGCGATGAAGTCCACCACCAATTGCGCCACGCTCGACTCCGACACCACGAGGCGGAGCTTCGTCGAC
This sequence comes from Corallococcus sp. 4LFB, assembly GCF_046520365.1. Classification (NCBI taxonomy): domain Bacteria; kingdom Pseudomonadati; phylum Myxococcota; class Myxococcia; order Myxococcales; family Myxococcaceae; genus Corallococcus; species Corallococcus sp. 4LFB. The sequence goes on along the minus strand of NZ_JBKGHJ010000120.1, from coordinate 9,118 downwards.
ACCGCGCGAGCTGGAGCGCCCGCCTCACGCTTCGCCAGGAGGTTCGGCCACTTCTCCGCGAGGAAGTCGCGGCGCACCTCCAGGCGGAGCGGGTAGACGTCCCCGTGCGGCGACGTCTCCGGCTCCCGGTGCTCCGCGACGACGGCCGTCGGCAGCCACATGTCCCCCTCCACCGGCAGCGTGTAGAGGGCGGCCTTGGGCGACCGGCGCCGACACCTCGCCCACAGCGTGACGGTGGTGGGGCAGGGCATGTCAGCCCTCGGCCCCGGGCTCGCGCTGGGCCTTCTTCGGCGGCTCGATGCCCAGGCGCTTCACGGCAGCCTGGAGGGCGTCGGCCGCCTGGCGCTTGAGCGCCTCCGTCGGCAGCTTCCGCGCGCGCGCGCTCAGGGCCTTCACCTCGTCCGCCGTCCGCGCCTGCTCCGCCTCCGCGACGATGGCGGCGGCCACGTCCTCCGGGCCACCGGGCGCGGGCTTCGCGAAGGTGTGCACGTCGGCGGGACGCGCCTCGCGCGGCGCAGTGGTGGCGGTTGCGCGACGCTCACCCGTTGACTGCTGGGGCGGGACCGGCGGCGGGCCGTAGTCCTCCGGCGGCGCGTCACCGCCGAAGTCCTCCACGTCCTGGGTGAACATGTCCGAGCACCGCGCGAGGGCGATGGAGGCGTCCACCAGGGCACGCTTCTTCGCCATCTTGAGGACGGTGTTGGCCATGTCCGGCAAGTCCGGGTTCTCGACGCGCCCCACCTGCTGCCCGGTGATGGACTTGTCGTCGGCTTTGAACTTCGCGCCGCACCCGTCCTTCTTCTTGAAGCACAGCCATCCGCCGCCGTACTCGGCCTTGCCCTGGATGATGGCCTCCTTGCCGCACGCCGGGCACTTCCGCGCGGCGTTGCGCCACCGGTAGCGGGACTCGTAGCTGTTGGCGCTGCCGAAGCCCTCCTCCACCACCGCGTCCGCGTCGCGGGAGAAGATGCGGCAGCGGAACACGTAGTTGAAGAAGCCGCGCTCGAAGTCCTGCGTGGACTGCTTCTCCATGAGGGTGAACTTCGGCGTGCACCGGAAGAGGGTGACGAGCTTCTCCGCGCCGGGCTTGAGCAGCGTGGGCTTCGGCGTGCCCGGGATGACCCCGAAGTCCGTGCCCGCGACCATCTGTCCCTTCACGTACTCGGCCAGGAGCTTCCGCTGCTCGGCCTCGTACTTGAGGACGTCGCGGGTGATGAGGGCGCGATGCGCCGGCGCCTCGGGAAGGACAATGGCAGAGGGTTCCATGGGTGTGACTCCAAGGGTTTGACGTTGCATTCCTACGTATCAGGCCGGTCTGTCATTCAGGCCGCGAGCAGCATGCGCTTCCGCGCCCACCACAGCTCGCACTCGACGGTGCTCCGCAGCAGCACCTCTTCCAGGCCCAGCGCCGCGAGCCGCGTACGCGGCGCCGTGTATGTCGTCTGCTCCTCACGCCAGCGGCGGTCCGTCGTCGCGCTGCCGTCCGGCACGAGTTGCTCGATGGCGTCCTCCGCCCCGCGCAGCACCTCCGCTTCCGTCGCCTGCGCTCGCTCGATGCGCTCCAGTTCGTGGCACAGGTGCGGCACATCCACCTCCGGCCGGCAGGTGCCCGCGCGGTGGTGCGCCTCCAGCGCGGCGAGCACGTCGTGTAGCGGCTTCACCGCGGCCTCCGGAAGGAGTGGCATCCGCACGGGCAGGGCCCGGCGCCGTCCTTCCCGTGCTGCTGGAGCGGGTGGCCACAGCGGCACTCCGCATTGGGGCTCAGCGCAGCAACGTCCACCGGCATCGCGTCGAGCGCCTCGCGGCAGGCGGCAGGGCCACGGCGGCGCAGCTCCCGGTCCACGCGCGCCCAGTCTCCCGCGCGGCCCGCGCCATCAACTCCGCCGGGGTCAGCTTCGTCAGGTCGATTGCAGGCATTGTCACCTCGTGAGGCGGGGCCTGTGCTGGCGCCCCGCCTCGGAGTGGGCTTAGGCCTTCGCCTCGGTCTCGCGCTTCACCTCGGCCTTGATGTCGCGCGTGAGGCACGCCACCTGGTCCACTGCGAGGTCGAGCGTGTAGTCGACCTGCTGGGCCATGGCCCCAGCGCCGACGGCTTCCTCGACCACCTTGAGGAGACGCCGCGCCCGCTTCGCCATGGCCTGCAGCTTCTCCTTCGTCGCTTCGTCCATAGAGCTACCCCCATGTGCTGCGTGTCCGTCCTGCGGTGCTGCACCTGCTGGCGTCCTCGCTGGCCACCCAGCTCGCGCCCGCCCTCCACCTCTCCCCGCCAGGGGCCCCGTCCGTCCGCCTCAACGAGACGAACAGTAGGGGAGGACTGGCATGTTTGCAAGATGCAAACGGAGGTTTGCAAACAAGTCGCTGGCAATCTACCTTGAGGCCCATCACCCGCTGCCTTGAAGGAGGCGATGTGCGACAGTCCGGAGCTATGACCCTGACCCCGAAGCCGCCCACCCGTAAGAGGACGTCGGCCACCTATGCCTTCCGGCCTCCGGACGACCAGGACGCGTGGCTCGCCGCGAAGCTGGAGGCCGGCTGGAGCCAGACGGCCATCCTCACGGAGGTGCTCGCGCTGCACCTCCGCCTGGACTCCGCCCTCGACAACCACGCCGACGCCATCGAGGCGTACCGCCAGCGCGAGGGGCTCATGCCGCGCTACGAGGGCGATACGGCGGGCATGCACGAGGCCCTGGCTCGGCTGATGGTGCGCGGGCTGGAGGCTGAGGGGCTCATCAAGACCGGCAAGAAGGGCGGCCGGGGATGAGCGCGTGCAAGCCGGAGGAGGTGGAGCAGGAAACGCGGCGGATTGAAGAGACGCTGACGTTGCTGCCTGCGGCGTACTATCAGCAGCAGAGCCTTGCCCAGCAGCGCCTCTATCATCTCCGTGCCGCCGCGCTGGAGGGCGCGAAGGTGCCGGGGCTGGTGGCGGACAACGCGGCGCTGGTCCAGGCCATCCAGCGCATCGAGCCCCACCTTCCGCACCTGGACGCGGGCCCCATTCGATTCAGCGAGCACGCACAGGCGGCGGGAGCACTCCGCAGCGCGCTGGCATTGGACCATCCCGGCGCGGCCCTGCTCGCGGAGCATGCGGCCCAGGTGGCCACGCTCACGGCCGAGGTTGACCGGCTCCAGAAGCAGACCCAGGCCGTCACGGAGAAGTACAAGCGCGACGTCACGGAACTGACGGAGCAGCGAGACACCCTGCGCGACGAGGTGGCCGCGCTCACGGCCGAGCGGGACGAGGCGCGCGGCAAGCTGGAGGACCTAAACATCAAGGTCGCGGACCTCACGGAGGAACGCGACGACGAACGTGCCGCCATGGAGGCCATGGCGAAGGCCATCGACACGCACCTGCCCGGCTTCCACCCGGTGCAGTCCCCGGACGAGGGCATCCACCGGCTGGCTGAGCAGCGCGACGAGGCGCGCGCCGAGGCGGAGAAGTGGAAGGGCTACCTGAAGAAGCAGACGGACATCGCCGTGGTCCGCGAGTCCGAGCGGGACGCCCTCCGCGCGCAGGTGAAGGCGGTGCGCGAGAAGCTGGATGACCTGGACACGGCGGCCGACGACGTGTCGTCGGTGGACGCCAAGCCCGGGAGCGAGAAGGCGAAGCGCACGGCCTCCATCATCCGCGAGACGTTGCGCGAGGTGCGCGACGCCCTCTCCGTCCCGCCCGCCGAGACACCGCGCGGCATCCACACCGACAGGACGTGCGGCGCGTGCGGCGGCGCGCTGGAGACGAGCCGCGATGCCGTCTGCGAGACGTGCGCCCCGGAGAAGCAGGCTCCCGCCATCGCCACCAGCATGGCGCCCTCGCCCGCCGGCGAGAAGGGTGCACCGTGAGCGCGCCCGTCTCCATGAAGGCGGCCCGGCCGCGTCCTCGCCCACGGAGCCTCGTGCGTGGGGACACGCCGTGCTGCGTCCATGCAGAGCAGGTGGCGTGCAGTTGCCGCAACGCCTGGGCCTGTGAGCACCACGGCGAGACGCACCCGCCCCACCACGAGGACTGACGAATGGCCTGCCACATCCACGACACGAAGTACGGCCGCTTCTTCGTCTGCGGGAAGTTCCCGGAGGAGAAGAAGGAGAGGTGCAGCGTGTGCGGGAAACGCTGGGCCACGCTTCTCTGTGATGGCAGGGTCGATGGGGCCGTTCTACGTGTCGACGTGAAGGGCAAGGCGTACGCGCAGCCCGAGCCGAAGACGTGCGACGCCCCGCTTTGCGACGCCTGCACGACGCGCGCGGCTCCGGGCGTCATCGCCCTCCCAGACCACCGCGAGAGCGACATGAACGGGATGCATGTGTTGCAGACCGAGCGCCGTCTGGCGGCGGCTCGACGTCGCCGGCAAGCCGGTCCGGCAACGCGGCTTCGAAATGACCTGCCGCCCCCACCGCCCCGGCCAGAGCCTGTCGACATGCCAGCCGACACCGTTGATTTCTGTCCCGCTTGCGCACGGCGGATGAGCGAGCCGCAGCAGCAGGCGCTTCCGTTCAGCGGAGGTTGAGCTGTGGCCTGCACCGCCCGGGACCGAGACATCCGCCCCGCCCTCCGCCAGCGGGTGGCGGAGGCGGCCCCGGGCGGGCGGGTGGTTGACGAGCTCGGCCTGTGCCACGGGTTCGTCCGCGTGGACGTGGCGTCCATCACCGCGGACTGCCTGCACGGGTACGAGTTAAAGGCGGACCGGGACACGCTCTCCCGGCTGCCGGTGCAGGTGGAGCACTACAGCCAGGCCATGGACCGCTGCACCCTCGTCACCGGCGACGGGCACCTCCAGGAAGCGCTACGGGTGGTGCCCTCCTGGTGGGGCATCCTCCGTGTGGAGGCGGACCTCTTCGGCCTGCGCATGGAGCAGCTGCGCGCGGCCCGGCCGAACCCGGCCCCGGACGCGCTCGCCACCTGCCGACTGCTCTGGCACAAAGAGGCGCTCGCCTTCCTCGAGGAACTGGGCGCGGCCCGCGGCGTGCGGGGGAAGTCGCGCGCCGCGCTGTACGCCCGTCTCGTCGAAGTGGTGCCGGAAGCGCAGCTGCGTGCGCGCGTCCGCCAGGTGCTACTGAAGCGCGAGGAATGGCGAGCCTCTTGACAGTCTCGTAGAACCGGCGCACCTTGCGTCGCGTAGTTCGCAGCACTCGCTGGGGCTTCGGCCCAGGTAAGCAGCGGGACTCCACCACCTCCGGCTCGACCGGAACCCATTAGAGCCGCAGCCCGCGAGGCATACCCGTGCGACGGGGTGCAGCCCGGGAGGCGGCTCCGGCACCGCGCCCGCCGTCTTACCTCGTCGGGCGAAGGTGCCGTCTTTCGGGGTGGCCCATGCAGCGCACGAAGACGAGCCGCGAAGCACCTTCCGCCGGCACCGCGTGCGCGCATGGGGCCACCGATGTTTCACCAATCCCTCGCATCGGCCTCCGGGTGCCACGCACCGACGCGCGCCGTGTGGTCGCGCGCCGCGTCGTGCGTCACGCAATGCAAGACAGCTGTGACGGACGCGTCCACCTTCTGGAGTCCGAGCACGGGAGAGCGTGCAACTCGTGCGTGTCCGTCGACGGTTGCCTGGAATTCAACGAGCCCCAGGACGCGGAGCGAGGATGCAAGCGAAAAGTGCGGGCAATCGCTTGCAAGCGAAATCAGCGTGAGATACTGATGTTTCAAGCAGCCTCCGGGGGTGATTCATGGAGGCGCCGCTCCCCACCGACGTCATCCGTAGTGCACAGCGCGTCGTGTTTCCTTTTGGCATCGATACTGCACATGCATTCAGGCGCCCGACTGGAGGGAGTGGTGAGCGAGAGCATCGAGGGCGGTGGCGAAATGGAGGTGCTGGTGCGGCGGCTGGTGGTTCGCGCGCTGCGCGAACTCGGCATCACCGCGACGCCCGCCAGCGTGGATGAAGACGAGCTGCTGTCGCAGGCCGAGGCCGCTGCGCTCGCCCGTTGCTCGGTGAGCACCATCCGCGAGTGGCAGCGCCGAGGCATCCTGAAGCGGTACGGGCAGGGCAGGGCCTCGCTGGTGAAGCGCAGCGAGCTGTTCGCCCCGAAGGCCCAGGCGGCACGGGCGAGCGACGACGCTGCGCTCGACGCGAGGGCCGACGCCATCCTGAAGGGCGGGCGCCGTGGGTAACGTCTACCGCCGCGGGGACTCCGCCTTCTGGTGGCTGGACTTCCGCAACGCCGCGGGCACGCGGGTGCTCCGCTCCAGCAAGACGACCGACGAGGCGGAGGCGCGGAAGCTCCTCGCCGTCATCGAGAAGAAGGTGGAGGCCGAGAAGGCCCAGGGCCTGGGCGCCTCCGGCCCGGTGACGGTGGCGACGTACGCGGGGAAGTGGCTCTCCGGGCGCGAGGCCCGCGGCGTCGCCAGCGTCGTCGACGACAAGGGGCGCCTGGCGCACGTGCTGCCGCACCTGGGCGACATGGAACTGTCGACGGTGCGCCACGTCCACGTCCGGGACGCCATGTCCCGCGTCATGGCCGGGGGAGAGCTGGCGCCACGCACCGTGCGCCACGTCTACGCGGTGCTGCGCACGCTGTTCGCGGACGCGGTGGTGGAGGAACTCGTGGCCGAGTCTCCGTGCAAGCTGCGCGAGCGCCGGGGCGAGCTGCCCGCCGTCCAGGATGCGGACCCGCGGTGGCGCGACACCGCCGTCTTCTCGCGCGACGAAGTGGTGGCCCTCACCACCGACAAGCGCCTGCCGCCGGTCCGGCGCGTCACCTACGCCCTGGGCTTCCTGGCGGCGACGCGCTTCGGCGAGACGGCCGCGCTCACCTGGGCGGACTGGGACGGGGTGCCGGGCCCGCTCGGCAAGCTGTGGGTGACGAAGTCCTTCGACCACCGCGAGGACGAGGTGAAGCAGTCCACGAAGACGGACGTGGCCCGGCAGATGCCGGTGCATCCGTGGCTGTCGGCCATCCTCTCGGAGTGGAAGGGTGGCGGCTGGGCGCGCACCTTCGCCCGGACGCCGCAGCCGGAGGACCTCATCGTCCCGGCCCCCACCGGCATCCACCAGCGGCCCCAGCACGCACTGCGCCGGCTGCACCGGGACTGCGTGACGCTCGGCATCCGCCCGCGCCGGATGCACGACGCCCGTCGCACCTTCATCAGCCTGGCGCGCGCCGACGGCGCCCGGGAGGACCTGCTGGCCTGGGTGACGCACGGCCGGCGGCCCGGAATCATGGCCGCGTACACGACGCCACCGTGGGCGGCCCTCTGCGCTGAGGTGGCGAAGCTGAAGCTCCAACCCAGGGAGGACGCGATGCCGAATTGCTACGGTGGTGCTACGGGGGGTACGGACGAAAAAAATCCCCAGCAAGTCCGGAGACTTGCTGGGGACGAAGTGGCGAGGAGTACGGGACTTGAACCCGTGGCCTCCGGCGTGACAGGCCGGCGTTCTAACCAACTGAACTAACTCCCCACAAACCCTGCTAACTCTATATGGGCGGAACAGGGATTGAACCTGTGACCATCGCCTTGTAAGGGCGCCGCTCTACCGCTGAGCTATCCGCCCTGCGCGGCCCCGCCGTGATTCAGTGAGGCGGCTTGTACCGTCCCCATCCGCCCCCGTCAAGCATCTGTTTTCGAGGCCCCTGCAATCCGCTCCGCCCCCTCGGAAAGGGGCGGATCCGACGGGCGCGGATCCGCCTGCTAGGCCCGCACCTTCCACCGGCGCACGCGGCGGCGGGAGCGGGGAATCATCAACACGGCGCCCAGCAGCAGGGCCACCGGCACGAACACCAACATCGTCTGCATCTTCGCCTCCAGGTACCCCGCACCATACGGAGGCTCTCTGACATCCTGACGGGGAGTTCGTGACTTTCAGGAAACGACACTCCAAGCCGCCGGGGTTCCGGCCATCCTGGCGGGCGGCTGGCCGGCCCCGTCCTGGAGGGCTATTCGCCCCGGGGAGGACCGCCCCGGCCGCCGTGCCCCGGGCCGTGGGCGCGCCGCTCGGCCTCCAGGAGCGTGCGGGCCTGGGCCTTCTGGGCGTCCGTCAGCACCTGCTCCGCTTCCTGGTAGGCCGCCATGTCGTTGGCGCGCAGCTGCTCGAACAGGCCGCGGGCCTGCTCGTGCCTGCCCCGGTCCTGGGCGGACGGCGTGCCCTGGGGGTTGCGGTCCGGCGGCGCGGATGGGCGCAGGGCCTCCAGGGACTGCTTCACGGGCGCGTTCTTCACGTCGAGTGCGGCCTGGATCTTCTCCAGGCTCGAGGCCTGGGCGTCGGTGAGGGCCAGGTCCTGCCGGTGGTCGATGAGCACCTGGACCGGCGACTTGCGCTCGAACGGGGGCGGGCGGCGCGCGCCCTGGGACGCGTCCTGCGGGGTGGTGGATCCGGCGAAGGCGGGAACGGCGAACAGCAGGCCCAGCATGAACAGATGGCGCTTCATGGTGACGTACCTCCAGCTTGCGCGTGATGACCGCACCCGGAAGCCATTGGCCTGATGGGACGGGGTCCCGTGCCGCTCAGGCCCGGGGCTTCCGGGCTGACACGGTGCAAGGTGCTCCCGCCATGTGCCGCGAAAATGTCCCGCGCGTTACCGAATGTGTTCGGCCTCGGTCCGGGCGTCCTGCGTCGCGTCTGGCTTCTCCGCGGCGACCGGGAGGGAACCCTCGGTGCCGCTGAGCGCCAGATAGATGTTGAACCACGCCAGCCAGGCGCGCCACGCCGGGTCGCGCTGCTCGATGAGCGTGCGCCGCGCCTGGCTCATCCGCTGGGGCACGTCGAAGGGCATCCGCGTCCTGTCCTCGGACTGCAGCTGCGCCGCGAACCAGAGCACGTCCAGCTGGCCGGCATCGACCGGGGCGTGGGTGCGCGCCATCAGCGAGTCCGCGTGCTCCAGCGCCTTGCCCAGCCACTGCGCCGCCCGCGCCGGCTCCCTCTGGTCCACCGCGTTCTCCGCCAGCCGCAGCTCCGCGAGCGTCACGCGCGGATGTCCTCGTCGCGATCCGATTCGTCGAACTGCTCCAGGAACAACGCGCGCCGCTGCTCCAGCGCGCGGGCGGCGGCGTCCACGCGCCCGAGCCGGGTCTCCGCGTTGGCGCGCAGCCCGGCGGCGATGATGCGGTACGCGCGGTGGACGAACGCGGGCGTGGCGTGCGCCTGCTTCAGCGTGGCCTGCACCGCGGGCGTCGTCCAGGTCGCGG
>NZ_JBKGHJ010001209.1:0-618 GCF_046520365.1 Corallococcus sp. 4LFB | reverse complement strand
GCGCCGCCGCAGGCCCCCGCGACCGCGCCGGCGCCCGCCGGCGACCAGACGGCGGACGAGGCCTTCACGTCGCGCGTGAAGACGCTGGAGGAGCAGGTCGTCGACCTGAAGGAGAAGATCTACCGCTCCAAGGCGCGCCTGCTGCTGCTCCAGGAGTCGGTCATGGGCGGCGAGCTGTCCACCGGCGCCCGCGCGGTGCTCGTGCACAAGAACGAGATGGGCAACGCGTTCCAGCTGGAGTCGGTGGTGTACGCGCTGGACGGCGCGCCCATCTTCACCCAGGTGGACACGCAGGGAGACCTGAACCGGCACCAGTCGCTGGAGGTCTTCAACGGCCGCATCGTGCCGGGCCAGCACCAGCTGGCGGTGCGCCTGGTGTACCGGGGCAGCGGCTACGGCGTGTTCAGCTACCTGGAAGGCTACAAGTTCAAGGTGCAATCCAGTTACACCTTCAACGCGGAGTCCGGAAAGGTCACCACGGTGAACGTGGTGGGCGTGGAGAAGGGCGGCCTCACCACCGACCTCAAGGACCGGCCCGCGGTGCGCTACGACATCGAGGTGGCCAAGGACACGCGCGCGAACCGGCCGCCCGGGCCCACCCCTCCGGCGCCGCAAGGC
>NZ_JBKGHJ010001208.1:0-618 GCF_046520365.1 Corallococcus sp. 4LFB | reverse complement strand
TGACGATGCACCACATCGTCTCCGACGGCTGGTCCATGGGCGTGCTCGTGCGCGAGCTCGTCGCCTTCTACGAGGCGTTCCGCGAGGGGCGGTCGCCGGACGTGGCCCCGCTGCCTGTCCAGTACGCGGACTACGCTGCCTGGCAGCGCTCGTGGTTGCAGGGGGAGGTGCTGGAGGCGCAGCTGGGGTACTGGAAGCAGCAGCTCACGGGAGCGCCTGCCCTCCTGGAGCTGCCCACGGACAAGCCGCGTCCCGCCGTGCAGTCCCAGCGCGGCGCGTCCCTGCCCGTGCACCTGCCGCTGTCCGATGCACTCACGGACTTCTGCCAGCGTGAAGGCGTCACGCCCTTCATGGCCCTGCTGGCGGCCTTCCAGGTGCTGCTGTCACGCTACTCCGGCCAGGAGGACGTCTCCGTCGGTACGCCCATCGCAGGCCGTACTCGCGGAGAGACGGAAGGCCTCATCGGCCTGTTCATCAACACCCTCGTGCTTCGCTCCCACGTCGCGCCGGAGGCTTCGTTCCGGCAGCTGCTGGCCCGGGTGCGCGACACCACCCTGGCCGCTTACGAGCACCAGCACCTGCCCTTCGAGAAGCTCGTCGAGGAGCTGCAACCGCAGC
>NZ_JBKGHJ010001207.1:0-620 GCF_046520365.1 Corallococcus sp. 4LFB | reverse complement strand
CGGCCCACGTACTCGATGGCACCGTCGGGCAGCCAGCGGGCCACGTCGCCGGTGCGGTACAGCCGCGCGCCGGGTGTGTCGCTGAAGGCATCCGGGATGAAGCGCTCGGCCGTCAGCTCCGGGCGTCCCAGGTAGCCGCGCCCCACCTGCACGCCGCCGATGAAGAGCTCCCCCGGCACGCCCACGGGAACGGGCTCCAGGCGGGAGTCCAGCAGGCGAATCTGGGTATTGGCCACGGGCCGGCCAATGGGCACCGAGCGACGAGACTCCCCTGGCAGGCACTGGTGGAAGGTGACGTCGACGGCGGCCTCGGTGGGGCCGTAGAGGTTGTGCAGTCCGGCCCACGGCAGCCGCCGCAGGCAGCGCTCGGCCAGCTCCAGGGGCAGGGCTTCACCGCTGCACACCACGCGACGCAGCGATGTGCACGCCTCCAGCCCTGGCTCTTCCAGGAACACCTGGAGCATGGAGGGCACGAAGTGCAGCGTGGTGACACCGGCCTCGGCGATGAGGCGCGCGAGGTAGGCGGGCTCCTGGTGTCCGCCGGGCTTCGCGACGACGAGGCGCGCGCCCGTCATGAGGGGCCAGAAGAACTCCCAGACGGAGACGTCGAAGCTGAAAGG
>NZ_JBKGHJ010001206.1:0-622 GCF_046520365.1 Corallococcus sp. 4LFB | reverse complement strand
GTCAGGAAGGGGCCACGTCCTTCATGGTGATGCTCGCGGCGTGGCAGGTGTTGCTGGCCCGCTACAGCGGGCAGCAGGACATCAGCGTGGGCACGCCCATCGCGGGCCGTAACCGCACGGAGCTGGAAGGCCTCATCGGCTTCTTCGTGAACACGCTGGTGCTGCGCACGAAGCTCGAAGGCAGCGCTTCCTTCCGCGACGTCCTCCGTCAGGTGAAGGAGACGACGCTGGGCGCGTACGCGCACCAGGAAGTGCCGTTCGAGAAGCTGGTGGAGGAACTGAAGCCGGAGCGTGACCTGAGCCGGACGCCGCTCTTCCAGGTGATGTTCACCTGGCAGGCCGCTGCTGTCGCCGCGAACACGGGAGAGGTGCGTCCGAACACCCGCCTTGCGTTGCGTGCTCTCGAAACCGAAGGTGCGACGGCGAAGTTCGACCTGACGCTGGGGATGGCGGAGACAGGCCAGGGCCTCGCGGCGTCGCTCGAATACAGCACGGACCTGTACGACGCGGAGACGGCCCAGCGGATGCTGAGCCACCTGGGCACGTTGCTGGCCGGCATCACGAAGGACGCGGACGCGAACCTCTGGAGCCTGCCGTTGCTGGAGGCCGAGGAGCGTCAGCA
>NZ_JBKGHJ010001205.1:0-625 GCF_046520365.1 Corallococcus sp. 4LFB | reverse complement strand
CGCTCCAGCACCTGCTGACGCTCCTCGGCCTCCAGCAACGGCAGGCTCCAGAGGTCCGCGTCCGCGTCCTTCGCGATGCCCTCCAGCAGCATCCCGAAGTGGCTCAGCATCCGCTGCGCCGTCTCCGCGTCGTACAGGTCGGTGTTGTATTCGAGCGTCGCCGAGAACCCTCGGCCTGTTTCGGTCATCGCCAGCGTCAGGTCGAACTTCGCCGTCGTCCCTTCGGTCTCCACCGGACGAAGCACCAGCCCGCCCGGCAGCGCTTCTCCGCTACCGCTGGCCGCGTTGCGCAGGGTGAACATTACCTGGAAGAGCGGCGTCCGGCTCAGGTCGCGCTCCGGCTTCAGCTCCTCCACCAGCTTCTCGAACGGCACCTCCTGGTGCGCGTACGCGCCCAGCGTCGTCTCCTTCACTTGACGCAGGACCTGGCGGAAGGACTGGCGCCCCTCCAGCTTCGTGCGCAGCACCAGCGTGTTGACGAAGAAGCCGATGAGACCTTCCAGCTCCGTTCGATTGCGGCCCGCGATGGGCGTGCCCACGCTGACGTCCGCCTGCCCGCTGTACCTCGCGAGCAACACCTGCCACGCCGCGAGCATCACCATGAAGGACGTGGCCCCTTCCTGAC
>NZ_JBKGHJ010001204.1:0-629 GCF_046520365.1 Corallococcus sp. 4LFB | reverse complement strand
AGCTCCTCCACCAGCTTCTCGAACGGCACCTCCTGGTGCGCGTACGCGCCCAGCGCCGTCTCCCGCACTCGCGCCAGTACCTGACGGAAGGACTCGCGCCTCTCCACCTTCGTGCGCAGCACCAGCGTGTTCACGAAGAAGCCGATGAGGCCTTCCAGCTGCGTCTGGTTGCGGCCCGCGATGGGAGTACCCACGCTGACGTCGGCCTGCCCGCTGTGGCGCGCCAGCACCACCTGCCATGCCGCCAGCAGCAGCATGAAGGACGTCACGCCCTCCCGCTGCGCCAGCGCCTTCACCTGCTCCTCCAGCGCGCCCGGCAGGCCCACCGTGTAGCTGGCTCCACGGAAGCGCTGTACCGCTGGACGCGGCTTGTCCGTCGGCAACTCCAGCGCGGGCGGTGCGCCCTCCAGCTGCTGACGCCACCACGCCAGCTGCGCCTCCAGCACCTCGCCTCGCAGCCAACCACGCTGCCACGCCGCGTAGTCCGCGTACTGCACCGGCAGCTCCGCCAGCGGTGACTCCCGGCCCTCCGCATACGCCGCGTAGAGGGCGCCCACTTCCTTCACCAGCACCTGCATCGACCAGCCGTCCGACACGATGTGGTGCATCACCAGCACCAGCACGTGCTC
>NZ_JBKGHJ010001203.1:0-634 GCF_046520365.1 Corallococcus sp. 4LFB | reverse complement strand
CTACTTGCGAAGCCTGCGTGAAGCGGTGACTGGTGGCGAAGACGGTGGTCTCCGTCGGGCCATAGCCGGCGGTGACGGGGATGCCCAGTTGCTCCAGCACCTTGCGGACATGGGGCGCGGAGACGACGTCGCCGCCGGTGAGCACCTGGCGCAGCGAGCGCAGCGCGGGCAGGTGTGAATCCACCACCTGCGTGAAGAGGCCGGAGGTGAGCCATAGCGTCGTCACGCCGTGGCGGACGAGCACCCGCTCCAACTCGTGAGGGTCCGTCGGAGGGTGGGCCGGGAAGACGGCCAGCTTCGCGCCGTGCAGCAGCGCGCCCCAGACTTCGAGGGTGGAGGCGTCGAAGGCGAGAGGTGCCATGAGCAGCAGCGTCTCGTCGGGGCCGAAGCGGGCGTAGTCGACACCGAAGAGGGTGCGGAGCACGGCGGCGTGAGGCGTGCCGACCCCCTTGGGCCTGCCGGTGGAGCCGGAGGTGAAGTCGATATACGCGAGGCTTTGGGGCAGGGCGCTTCGTGGAGGCGCATGCACGGGCAGCGCGTCCAGCGACAGCTCCTCCAGCATCACGGGCAGCAGGTCCGCGTGAGGCAGCTTCGGCAAGAGCGCGCGAGAGGTGAGGAGGACGTGGGGACGGGC
>NZ_JBKGHJ010001202.1:0-637 GCF_046520365.1 Corallococcus sp. 4LFB | reverse complement strand
TCCAGCTCGCGGTGCGCAGCGCGGCCACCAGCCAGTCCGCGCGGCGGCGGCTGCGGTTCTCCGCCCACCACGCCGACCACTGGCGAGGCTGGAGGCCCAGCGTGGCGCGGGTCACTTCGCGCAGCGCCTCCGCGGCGGCCTGCGCGCACATCGCGTCGTCGCTGCCGGTGAGGTTGATGAGGCCCTCGATGGCGTCGCGGTCGTGCAGCGTGCCCAGGGCGCGGGCCGCCAGCGAGCGGCGCAGGGCGTCCCGGCTGGCCAGCTCCTGGCGCAGGTCGCGCAACGACGCGTCCAGGCGCGGCAGGTGCTTGAGGGCGGCGGCGGCCACCCGCGCGGCGCTGGAGATGTCCGGCTCCATGTCGAACAGGCCGCGCAGCACGCCGTCCACCAGCTCCGCGTAGGGCAGGTTGCCCGCGGTGAGCAGCGCCAGGTAGCGCGTGTCCGCGTCGTTCGAGTCCAAGAGCGGCGCCAGCGCGAGGGCCGCGGGACGGCCCAGGCGCGACAGGGCGGCGGGGATGGGCCCAGCTCGTCCGCCTCCGGCAGCTCCACGACGGGCAGGCGGCTCCAGGCGGTGGGGCCGGGGAAGTGCTGCGCGAGCACCCGGGCGCTGGCCTCCGGCGAGCGCGCCAGCTCCGCG
>NZ_JBKGHJ010001201.1:0-640 GCF_046520365.1 Corallococcus sp. 4LFB | reverse complement strand
GCCCTCCGACGTGCGGGCGCGGCTGTTCGAGCCGTTCTTCACGACGAAGCCCTCCGGCACGGGGCTGGGGCTCGCGGTGAGCCAGGCCATCGCGGAGGCGCACGGCGGCCGCATCGACGTGGACGCAGGGCCCCTGGGCGGCGCGCGCTTCACGCTGTCGCTGCCCGCCCCGTCGCGTGAGCAGGTGGCGGCGGCATGAGCGACGCGAAGCCCTCGGTCCTCGTCGTGGACGACAAGGAGAACATGCTCAAGCTGTTCGCGCGCATCCTCGGGGACGCGTACGCGGTGACGACCGCGCCCGACGGGGTCCAGGCCCTGGCCCTGCTCTCCGCGCGCGCGTTCGACGTGGTCGTCACCGACATCCAGATGCCGGGCGCGGACGGCTTCACGGTGCTGCGCGAGGTGAAGCGGCGCGCGCCGGACACGGAGGTCCTCCTGGTCACCGCCTACGCGAGCGTCCCCAAGGCCGTGGAGGCCATCAAGGAAGGCGCGTACGACTACCTGTCCAAGCCCTTCGACCCGGACGACGTGGCCCTCGTCGTCGCCCGCGCCCTGGAGCGCCAGCGCCAGCAGCGCGAGGCCCGGGGCTCGCCGCCGCGTGGCGCGCATGCCCGACTTCCACGGCCTGCGCGGCACCAGC
>NZ_JBKGHJ010001200.1:0-641 GCF_046520365.1 Corallococcus sp. 4LFB | reverse complement strand
CGACGCCGCCTCCCGCCCCGAAGGCCGAACCCGCGCCCGCGCCGCCCGCTCCCGCGCCGGAGGTCGTCGCCGCGCCCGTCCAGGAGCCGCCTCCCGTGGCCGCCGTCGAGGCGCCTCCCCCCGCGAAGGTGCAGCCGCCTGTCGTCAAGGCCACGGCCGTGAAGCCCGTCCGTGAAGTCGCCGCGCCCAGGCAGTCTTCGCGTGAGGCGGCGGAGAAGCAGATCCTCGACCTCGTGAGGCAGGTCGAGCGCAGCGCGTTGTTCGCGGACGACACGAACAAGGGGATGACCCGGCAGACCGCGCTCAACTACCTGAACAAGCGGCTTCAGCTCATCAGGGATGGGGCGGATACCCAGGAGCGCTTGGAGATCCTCAGCGAGATCCAGGGCTGGAAGCATCAGTACCTCAAGTAGCCCCGTGCCATGACCGCGCCCCCAGGCCCTGCGCTGCTCGCGGTGGACCTGGGACTGCGCAGCGGGCTCGCGCGCTTCGGCGCGGACGGGCGGCTGCGGTGGTACCGCTCACAGAACTTCGGCACGCACGCGCGGCTCAAGCGCGCGGTGCCCGCCGTGCTCCAGGACGCGGCTCCGCTCGCGTGGCTCGTGCTGGAGGGCGGTGGCCCCATCGCGGACGTCTGGGAG
>NZ_JBKGHJ010000011.1:0-43097 GCF_046520365.1 Corallococcus sp. 4LFB | reverse complement strand
AATCCCTCCCCAGCCGCTCCACGATGTCGATGCGCAGCGCCACCGGTCCGATGACTCGTAGCCGAAGGCGCGGCGCGTTGCGGCCGCATGGGAATCAAGGATTGCGCAAGGGTAACTATTAGGACCGAAGGGGGTTTCGATCCAGGTCAGGAATCGATTCGTATCGGAAGAAAGGGAGACGTCGTTGCTTTCAGCTCGCAGCCGTAAACGCTTCCCAGCAGGTGTAAATCGCACGACGATGGAGCCGAGGCGTGTGTCCGTGAACCAGGCTTCCAGCTCGGTGGGCCCATCCATGTCCACAGACCGATCCCTGGGGGTAAGAGCAAAACGGTCGTCCTCCCTTCCTCTTCCCCAATCCAGCGTTACATCCTTGTCGGTGCTGATTTCTTCGGAGTCCAAATAGCGAATCAGGGCATGGAAGAACAAACTGAGTGCCTTGAGCGCATTGGACTTCCCTGAGCCGTTGTCCCCATGGAATGTGGCGATGGCATCCGGTTCTTCTGCGCTTCCGCAGAAAGGAATCACAGTCCGTGCCGTGAAGGTCCGGAAATTGGTGATCGCGAACTCCTTTAGACGCAAGGAGGGGCCTGAACGTATGAGCGCAGCGGATGGAGGCATGGCGCGAAGATAAAGGGCTCCCTCCAGGGTGACAACAGGTTCAGCGCCGCTTGCTCGAAGCTCTTACCCGCCATGACACGCCGCCGAATCTCCAACCTGTCCTCGCGCGTCAGCCTTGCTGCCTTCCCTCGGCCTCGCACCCAGTGCCTCCTCTTGAGTAGGGTGACCTGCTCAGCCGCCTGGTGGTGCGTTCACCATTTGAGACCGCCGGGGAAGGCTCAGGCTACCTCATCGTCCTCGGAGAGCTTCGCGTCCGGCAGTTGTTCGGCCAGGGCGAGCCGCTTGGCACCTATGTCTTTGGCGACGCCTCCGTCGAGAGTGCGGCCCTGAACCACAACCATCACTTTGACGTGTGGGGAAAGGCCGAATTGGGAGACGTCGTTGACGACTAGATGCAGGGTCAGGGGTCCGTGCGCGAGTGGCTGGAGGCCCACGGCATGCCCTCTGCCCCCGAGGTACGAGGACTTTCTCGTCGGCGTCCAGCAGGGCCTGCGCAACCTCGCGGAGAGGCGGGGCCCGCTCCCAGAGGACTGGGTCGCACGCCGCCACACTCCGAAGCCCGGAGACCTCGATACCGGGCAGCTTCCGCCTCCCCGGTTGGGCGTCATCCTCGAGCTTGAACGGTGGCTGGCGACCACGGAGCTTGCCCGGCGGCAGCAATTGGAGGAACTCCGTGTGCACTGGCTCCCCCGGCTGACCGACGCCGAGGTGCGTCCGCAGGCCCTGCGCATCATCCGCAAGGCCATCAACTCGAAGAAACTCGTCGTGGAGCGTGACGCCTTCCTGCGGGTGCTGGACGGACGCGGGTGATGTCCTCTCCGTCGCCCGCCGCCCGCCGCGCATCGACTCGAACCCACCTCCGCCGACCCAGAAGCCGCCGAAGCCCTGAGCGCGGCTACGTCGCGGTGGCCGCCGCCCCAGGAAGCGTGAAGAGGAAGGTGCTGCCCTGGCCGGGCTGGCTCTCCGCCCAGATGCGCCCGCCGTGCGCCTCCACGATGCCCTTGGAGATGTAGAGCCCCAGCCCCAGCCCCCGTCGGTCCTCGCTGCGGGCCTGCCAGAACCGGTCGAACACCACCTCCAACTGGTGGCTCGGGATTCCGGGGCCGGTGTCCGTCACGGAGAAGCGGACGGAATGGTGCACCGGCTCCACCCGGAGGGAGATCCTGCCGCCGCCTGGCGTGAACTTGATGGCGTTGGACAGCAGGTTGGCGAGCACCTGGAGGACGCGCTCATGGTCGAACTTCGCCATCAGCGTGTTCCCACGCAGCTCCACGTCGAGCGTGAGGCCCTGGGCGGAGGCCAGCGGCTGGAACGCCTCCAGGGAGTCCTTCACCAGCGCGGTCGCGTCCTGCAGCGCGGGGGCGACGTGGATCCTCCCCGCCTCGATGCTGGCCACGTCCACCAGGTCTCCAATCAGCCGGTTCATCCGCGCGGTGAAGCGCTGGATCTTCTCCGCGGCCTGGGTCGCCTTGCGGCCCGCCTCGTCCTCGCCAGCGCCGCGCTTGAGCAGGGCCGCCTGCAACGCGATGCCCCCCAGCAGCGTGCGCAGGTCATGGCTGACCATGCCCATGAAGTGGTCCCGGGTCGCGAGCGCTTCGTCGGCGTGCGTGCGCTCTCCCAACAGCCGCAGGTCGGTCTCCGCGCGCTCCAGGTGGAGGAGGGCCTCCAGGGCGTGCACCCGCTCCTCGCGTTCGTCCCGCAGCTCCGCGTCCGCGGTGTCCCGCTCTCCCTGGAGGGCCGCGTCCTCGTCGGCCCGCTCCTGCGTGAGGGTCTCCTTCGCCACGGGCGCCGCGTTCCGCGCCCTCCTCGCGTCCGCGGTGTCGCGGGCCGCCTGGAGGGCCTCGTCCGCCTGCTCCCGGGCTTTGTTGATGGCGGCGTCCGAGCCCTCTTCAATCGCGTTCTGCCGCTGGGCGTACTCCCGGTCCGCCTTCTCCCGCTCCACGCGGAGGCCTTCGTCCGTTTGGGCCCGCGGGAGCTTCGGTGCTGCGTCCTGGGTCGCCATGGAGAAGCCTCTTGGGAAGTGCCACCAGGCGCCACCGTAGTCCCAATCCGCTCCGCCCGGGCCGGAGGAAGCCAGGGGTGTTGCCTGGCCACTGCTCAGGCTGGCCCTGGACCTGCCCCGGACATCCGTACAACCCTGGGCCCTCCATTCACGGGATGGGCCCATGCGCGCGACCGCTGCCGTCATCGACGAGCTTCGAAGCACCCTGACGTCGCGGAGCGACCCGCGCCTCGCCGAGGCGACCCGCCGTTACTTCCCCACGGACATCCGAGCCCTGGGGGTCGGCAACGCGGAGGTTCGGCGCATCGCTGATGCGCTCGTCAAGCAGCGGGGCCTGTCGCCCGAGGACTGCCTCGCGGTGACCGAGGACCTGCTCGCCCAGGCGACCCACCATGAAGAGGTGCTCCTGGGGTTCGCCATGGTCCGCAAGGCGGTCGGGCGCGCGTTCGACGAATCGTTGCTGGACCGCTTCCGGTACTGGTTGGAGCACACCGTCTGGAACTGGGCCCAGTGCGACGACCTGTGCCTGACGGTGATGTACCCGTTCTTCCTTGCCCGGACGCCCGCCATCACCCGGATCCAGCACTGGACCGGGTCCCGTTCCCCCTGGTGCCGGAGGGCGGCGAACGTCGCGCTCGTGAAGTTCGTGAGCCGCGACATCCGCTCATCCCGGTACATGCTTCCCCTTGAGGTCATCCTCGGCAACGCACGCCAATTGCTATCGGATCCAGAGCCGTACGTGCAGAAGAGCGTGGGATGGCTGCTGAAGGTGGCGACGGACCACCACCGGGAGGCGGTGGTGGGGTTCATCCAGGAGAACATCTCCAGGATGCAGCGGGACACCCTGCGCTATGCCATTGAGCGGCTGGCGCCGGAGCAACGCAAGGCATTGCTAGCGCTGGAGTCCAGGAGGCCCTGAGCTCACTTCCCGGTGGGCACGCCCAGCTTTCCGAGGACCTTCACCGCGTTGGCGTTCCCCGCGTCCAGGGCGAGTGACTTCCTGTAGCTCGCGATGGCCGCTTCCTTCTGTCCCAGTTGGAGCTGTGCCTCGCCCAGGCTGTCGTAGGCATTCGCATCCGTGGGGAAGAGCTTCACGGTCGCTTCGAACACCCGCACCGCTTCCGCGCCCTTGCCGTCTGCCAGCAACCGGTAGCCGAGCTGGTTCAGGTCCCCCGACTCCAGGCCCTTCATGCCCTCGCGATGCTTCGCGGTGTACCAGGCGAGCGCGGTGTCGACGCCCTTGAACCGCATGCGCACATCCACCTGGGCGGACGGCGACACGGGCTCGGGCTTGAACGCGGTCCAGGCATACTCGGCCGCCACGCTCGCGATGAGGCGGTCGAAGAGCAGGAAGCCGTTGTCGGAGTTGGCCATGACGACCACGCCGCTGCCCGTGTCGCTGAAGGCCATGAACGCGGCCTGGAACCCTTCGTCCGAGCCTCCGTGCCAGAAGCGGTCAGTGCCGGGCTCCACCTGGAAGCCCAGCCCGAACCGTTCCGACTGCCGCGTCAGCATCTGCTGCATCATCGCCTGCGACAGCACGCGCTGGGACTTCCCCGCCTTCGCGCTGGACACCTCGAGGGCGACCCGCGCGAGTTCGGACGGCGTGGTCCACAGTCCGGCCGCGGCCATCTCCGGGTACACGTGCCAGCGCCCCGCGACGCTCTTCCCGCTGGCGTACGTCCCGGTCGCCGTCCTGGCGGCGAGCGCCGGAGGCAGGGGCTGCTCGTAGGAACTGCGGGTCATGCCGAGCGGCTTCAGCACCGTCTCCCGCATGACCTGGGGGAACGGCTTCTGGAGCTGATCCACCATCATCAGCTGGACGATGGACGTGCCACCGCCGCTGTAGCGCGTCTTCGTCCCGGGCACGAGGTCGACGCGCACCGGGCCGGTGTTCGCGGGCGCCGCGCCCTCCAGCACCTGCACCAGCGTGGGCATGGGCGCGTCGACGGCGTACCCGGGGAAGCCGTGCACGGTCGTCCCCGCGCTGTGGCTGAGCAGCCGGCGCAGGGTGACCTTCTGCTCCTTCGTGAAGTCGTTCTCGGGGAGCTTCCACGAGCGCAGCTTGTCGTTGATGTTCTCGTCGAGCGACCATTTGCCGGCCTCGACGAAGTGCAGCGCCGCCAGGGCCGTCACCGGCTTGCTGATGGACCCCGCCTGGAACAGCGTCTCCAGGGTGACGGGCTCCGAGCCACCCGCCTCTCTCACGCCATAGGTCCTGGCCCAGACGATGGCGTGCTTGTCGAAGACGGCGATGCTCAGCCCGGGGATCCGGTACAGCGCCATCCACTGCGGGAGCGTCAGGCTCTGGGGCTTCTCGCCTTCGATGGCGACCGGGGCCAGGCCCGCCTCCACTCGCGCCGCGCGGGCCGCTTGAGCAGGGCTGGCCAACCATTGCGTGGCGGGCTTCTTCGTCCCCTCCGCCGCGAGGGCCGCACCTCCCGGGCTGAACAGGAGGGCCGCGAGCACGAGGCGGGACAGGGAACGGCGCATGGGTTCACCGAAGGAAGGGAGTGGGACGCGAGGTGTACGCCATCCCCACCTGTCGATTGCCGGTCCGAACCCCTTTTCCCGTGGAGGCCTCCTGTGTGGAGCGGGACGCCCTCCTGCGTTTGATGGAGTGACCCGCTCGCTCACCCTGTGAACGGCGTGGGCAGCGGGCGCAGGATCTTGCTGGCGATGCGAGTCTCCCAAGCCTGGTAATCGAAAACCAGAGCCGGCTTGGACTTGTTCTTCGACCACGGCTCCGTCTTGTCTCGGGTGAACATGCTGGTGTCCGCCAGGACTGGCGAAAAATTCGCCTCGTTCGACTCCTTCAGCGCGAGCGTGTACGGGTTCGTCCCTTGAGAGTAGTCATGCCCCTTGGAACTTCTTGCTTGGCCGTAGAGGTCGACCTGTCTTCTGAAGGTGTGCTTGTCCTTTCGCTTCATGACGTCCATCACGCTGATCAGGTTCGTTCCTCGCGCCAGGGCGTCGGTCGCCGCCTCACTCTCGTCACGGAACTCGGTCTTGTTGCTCGCATAGCAGAACACCTTTCCGTTGGTCCCTGAGGCGTTCCGCAGGATCACGACATTCATCCGTGGCACCGACTGGGTGGTGTTGCCATGGCTGGAAACGATGCAGTCGCGAACCTGGCCATGGCTCCTCAACTTCGTTGCGATCATGCCAGTCATGTTGGTGGAGGTGTTTTCAAACACTCGCACTGACATCCCGGTGGGGGTGCCCAGGCAGGCGAGAACGGAGTCGATGTAATCATCTACGGCTCCCTGGCCGTTCCCAACGAGAGCATCGCTGTCATAGGGGACGTGCGCGAGCGCATACTGAAGAGGGCCCTGGTTGTCGCGATACTGGATGGCGATGGCAACGCAGGTGCCCACGCCGCCGGTCTTCAGGACGTCGGTTTCGTCGCCGAGGATTCCAACGAAGTTCATTGGAACATACTGAAATTTCAATGGCATATGGGCGTTTAGAATAACACGCGTCTCGATTGCCTGTAAAACGGCCGCCCGCTGGCTTTTCCAACGACCTCCCAGGTTGCTGACGAGCCTTCGATTTGAGCGACAATGGCGGACATGGCGGTCCGCCTTGTGTCCATCGTGTGTCTCCTCGCTGCATTGCCCGCCGCCGCCAACGTGGCTGCCTCCACGCGGATGCCGGTGACCTTCACCCTGTCATCGGGGACTGCACGCACGCGCACGGAGGTGCTCAGCGAGAAGCTGGACTTCGATTGCGCGGAGGCGGAGCAGGAGGCGGTCTGCCGCTTCGAGGCGCGCTACCGGCTGCGCAACGGGACCCCCGAGGCGGAGGTCATCGATGCCGCCTTCCTGGGAGCCCGTACGCGCGAGGTTCGCGTGCGCTTCGACGAGGAGCCTCTCCCGGTGACGGAGGGTCAGGCGGACTCGATGGGCCCGACGTCGCCGGTGGAACGCTTCGGCTTCACCCTCACGCTTCCGCCCGGGCGGGAGGGGGAGCTGGTGGTACGGGGCCTGATGCAGCTCGAGCGGCGCTTCCTGCCCTCGGGGTACGTGTGGCCCGCGGTCCAGGCGCGTCACGTCCTGCTGTCCTCTGGACCGCCGCGGGCCACGCACTGGGACATCGATTATCTGCTGGGGCCCATCCGGACCTGGGCGGGCAACCCCGAGCTCCACATCACGGTGCGTGTCCCTTCCTCGTGGGAGGTGGGCAGCAGCCCGGACGCATCCGCGCGCACGCTGCCGGTGGCCACGGGCTGGAAGCTTCGGCACGAGGGCGAGCAGGTGGTGGCGGAGCGGAGCCTCACGGCGGCGAGCGCGCCCGAGTGGCTCAACGTCACGCTGACGAAGCCCAGGCCGTGGTGGACTCCGGGCGGTGTGCAACTGGGGCTGGGCGCGCGGCTCGGGGACGGTTCCCGCTTCATGGCCCGGCTCGGCTACCAGCTCGCCGCACCCGAGTCCTTCCTGCATTCGCTCTCGGTGGAGACGGACTTTCGAGAAGAGGTCGTCCTCACGCCCCTCACGCAGTATGCGACGCCCCAGGTCGCCATCATCCCGAGCTTCGGGCTCGGCCTGGGGATACCGGTGCAGGTGCTCCCCGAAGTCCGGCCGGGTCTGCGGCTCCTCGCGGACCTGCACTTCGGTCCGCTGGGGGCCGCGCTCAGCTGGGACCACTATCCGGCGCTGCGGGAGGGCACGGACTCCTTCTCGCGGCTCATCCTCCTGTTCCAGGTAGGCCTGTAGGTCGGCAGTCCTCTTCGTCGAAGCGCTACGCCGGCGCCGTCGTCCGCTGTCCCGCGGCGTCATCCCGGCGCATCGGCTGGGCCTTTCCATACGTCAGCGAGCGCCACACCCACTCCGCGGGGCCGAAGCGGAACCTCGACAGCCACAGGTGGCTCCACACCACCTGGACGGCGAAGACGGACAGGCAGTACGCCATGCACGCTGCGGGGCCCAGCTTGGTGATGAAGCCCAGTCCGTAGCCGTAGAAGAACAGCACGCTGATGATCGACTGTGACAGGTAGTTCGTCAGCGCCATGCGCCCCACCGGTGCGAGCAGCCCCAGCGCCCGCTGCCAGGGGGTTCGCTGGAAGAGCAGGGTGATGCCGGACACGTAGACGGCCGCGAAGCCCAGCTCGCCCAGGTTCCTCAGCGGCGCCATGGCGAAGGCCACCCACTTCGGCAGCGTCTCCGGGGTGAAGACCTGCTTCAGCATGAGCTGTTGCAGCACCAGCCCGCTGCCGCTGCCAATCACCCCGGCCACGAGCCCCCACCCGAGCAGCCGGCGGAACAGCCGCAGGTGCTGGGGCACGTCGTGGAAGATGCGGCGCCGCCCCGCCAGCAGGCCCAGCAGGAACCGGCCAAATACAGGGAGCAGGATGGACAGCAGCAGCGGGAAGTAGTCGCGAAAGAAGAAGTTCCCGGTCGCCTTCACCGCGTCCAGCCAGCTTCCATGGGTGAAGGCAGACAGCGTCTCCGCCTTGATGGCCGCGGACTTCTCGTTGGCCGCCTTGAGGAGGGCCGCGCCGGCCTCCGGCGTGTCCGCCATCAGCTGCGGAAGCTTGAGGATGACCACGCTGATGACGGACCACCCCAGGGCCAATAGCAGGGCGCTGATGAGCAGCGTCCGGTCCGAGCGACGCCGGAACAGGAACAGGCCGAAGCCCAGCACGGCGTAGGTGCTGAGGATGTCTCCGTACCAGATGAGGAACAGGTGGGAGAGCCCCATCACCAGCATCACCCCCAGCCGCCGGACATAGAGCGGCGTGATGGAGGCCCCTCGTGCTTCGGCGCGGCCCAGCTGCACCGCGAAGCCGAGGCCGAAGAAGAACGAGAAGAGGGTGATGAACTTCCCTGCCACCAGCGTCGAGAACACCTGCCAGGCGACAGTGTCGACGAGCGGCGCGTTGTTCATCGCCGTGAGGACCTGCTCTCGCGGCAGGAAAATCCTGCCGCTGAACCACACCATCACATTGGAGATGAACACGCCGCACAGGGCAAAGCCGCGCAGCGTGTCGAGGAGCGCCAGCCGCTCGCTGGAATCCACGGGACGGGCTTCGGCGCTGGGGAGCGAGGCCTCGGAAGGGACTGGGGTCATATTCGGAAAAGAATGGGCAACGTGAACCCGCCTGACCGTATTCCATGAGAGCGCGTCACGTGAGCGCCGGAGGCGTGGCGCCAACGAAGGCCTCTCCGTCTGCCCCATGCGGTTGGCACTCGCGGTCCTCAGAGCCTGTGGCGCGTGTGCCAGTATGGCGCATCCGGCCAACGCTGCTCGTCGCGATAGAGGCGCAGGGCTTCGCGCCGGTACGTATCGAAAGCACGCGCAAGACGGGTGCTGTAGGCCGGCAGCGCGGAGGCATCGCCTTGTGCGTCGGCGACAAGCGCATCCGCGGCGTCGATGCCCGTGCGCAGCGCGAGCGTCAGTCCATGCGCGGCGATGGGGTCGTAGGTGAGCGCGGCATCTCCGACGGCGACCCAGCCCGGGCCGCACACCGTCGCGAGGCGGGCACTGCTGGCGTCAACGAACCGCGGGACACCTTCGAGCCTGGCGCCATGGGCCTCGAGGCGGAGCCGCGTATGCGGCGCGTTGGCGAGGAGCGCGCCAAGCCCGTCCGGCGTGCGCACGCTTGCCGGGTGGTGCAGGGAAGCCTCGGTGAAAAGCGAGAGGATGAAACGTCCACCGGGAATGGGCGCCGAGTACCAGAAGCCCTCGGGCACCGCCTCGATGAGCGTGAACGCCTCGTCGAGCTGCCGGGTCACCCGCGAGAATGCGAAGAGCGCCACCTGCTCCCAGGCAAGCTGGCGCGACACTCCCTGACGTCGAGGAAAAGAGGCCGCTCTCCCTGACGCATCGACGACGTAGCGGGCTCGGACCGCGGGGTGTCTGTCGGTCGCCTCCGCCCGCCAGACCCCGGCCTCGTACTCAAGGTCGCGCGGCGCGTCGCCTTCGAACAACCGCGCCCCTACCGCGGCGGCTCTCTCGCGCAACATGGCCTCGAAGCGCATGCGGTCAACGTGGAAGCCGTGTCCGCGCGGGTCTCGGACAAAGTCGTGCCACGTCAGAACGGGGCTGCCCCAGGCGGAGGCGTTCGCGTGGCAGGGCAGGGGCCCATCCTCGATGAACCGCTCGCCAAGCCCCAGCCGCGCGAGGAGAGCTGGAGCCCCTGGCGACAGGCTTTCGCCGATGCGTTCACCCGCCTGCGTGCGGCCAAAGACAGCCACACGCAGCCCCGCGTGGGCGAGCGTGATGGCGGACGCGCACCCGGCCGGCCCCGCGCCGATGATGACCACGTCCGCCTCGAGTTCGCGCGCCACTGCGTCAGTCTTCGGAGGCCCAGATGGGGCGGAGCGCCGTCATCGCCGGCTGGCTGTGTTCCACCTGCCGGCCTGTCTCCACCCAGAGCTGGCCGGGCAGCGGGCCACCCGGTCCGGGCAACGCTTCGATGATGCCAACCTGCGCCCACTCACGGACGAACTTGTTGATGGCTTCCTTCGAGGGGTAGATCTGCGGCGGGTAGGTCGGCTTCATCGGGTAGCGGATGCCGCGCAGCCACTTCACGCGCTGGTCGAAGGCGAGCACCCGCTCCTTCTCATTGGCGGGCGTCTTCGGGTCCATCACCTTCTGGTATTGCTCCTCGCTGAGCACGTCGTTGGGCACGCGCGCGGGCCAGAACGTCGGCAGGTAGTCGTCGACGTAGGGCACGTAGGCCGACAGGCACGACGAGGTGTCCGTCTGCCACGGCGTCGCCATCCAGCGGGTGAGGTCGCCCGCCGTCGAGCCATCCAGCGGGCCGCCGCGCATGAGCGCGATGGAGGAGATGAGCTGGGGCCCAGTCCGGTTCGGGAGCGGCGCGGCGCTTGATGCGGAACGGCTCCGCGTAGAGCATCGCGTGGCGCATGGGCCAGGTGAACTCCGCGCCGGGATGGAAGGGCCCGCCGAGCACCTCGTCGAGCACGGCGCGGTCGATGCCCCGCACCTGTTCCTCCGCGCTCAAGCTCGTCCAGGCGGGGGGTGCCTTGGGCGGCCCGTCGGCCACGAAGTCGCCCTCCGCCCACTGTTCGAGCCACTTGTATTGCGTCGGCAGGATGGCCATCCACTCGCGGGGACCGGTCTGCGTGGTGTTGAGCGTCGTCCCGTCGCCGTAGTAGGCGGGCAGGGCGGCCGGCTGGGGATGGTCGTAGTTGGCGTTCCTGAACCCGTTGAAGATGCTGAAGCGCAGTGAGCGCGAAGCGTCGGAGGGGTCGTTGAGGCGCGCGGCGAGCGCGGGGTCCGTGAAGTCATTGGGCGTGCCAAAGCCGAAGTCACGCGCGAAGCCCGCGTTCACCCACTGGTTGAGCGTGAACCGCCGGAGCAGGGGATAGATGTGCTCGGAGAACTTCGGGCGCTCGGGCATCCGGGAGGGATCGAGCTCCGTCGCGACCTGGAACAGCAGATCCCAGCCGGTGACGATGGACTGCACGCCGGGCGCGTAGTCGGGCGGTCCGACGAGGACCCAGGCCCCCTTCGCCTGGTAGGTCTTGCCCGCGTACTCAACGGTCGCGTCGACCGGTCCATCGGAGATGTCATCGTGCCAGCCGGTGTTGTTGGCGAACGTGGTCGCTGGCTGGCCATCGAAGCTCGCCGCCTCGCCACGGCCGCCCAGGAACACCAGGCGGCCCTCGGCGTCGGTGCGGAGCTCACCCAGGTAGACCGACTTGTTCATGAAGCGGCCGGTGAGCGCGAAGGAGGCCTCGGCGCCCAGCGTGTTGATGTTCTTGCCGGCGATGGTGGCGGTGGGCGGGGTGATGGCCAGGCTCGCGCGCTCGGGGCCCTTCACGTTCGCGTTGCGCAGGATGCTCGCGATGCCCGGGGTGCCGGCGACGAGGCCTTGTGACTCGGGGATGTCGAGCGCCTGGTCGAAGTCGAACCACGCGGCCTTCTTGTTGGCGACCTCGACCTTCCAGGTGATGTGGGCGTCGTCGGCCGTGATCTCCTTGACGACCTGCCCCCGCGCATCGAGCCCGTAGACGCGGAAGCGGGCGGCTTGCCGTTTGATGCGGCCGCTCGTGTCGCGGTAGGCGCCCCGGTCACGCGGAGCACCGGGCAGCTCGGGCCCGAAGAAATACCCATCCGGGCTGTTGCCAACTCTCGCGACACCAATCGACGGATAGATGGCGAACTGCGTGATTGCCTGCGATTCGCTCATGACGCCCCCCAAGGAAAGATAGACGTCATCATTTGTGACCGGCTTGGTGGGTGTCAATGAGACACGTCAGGGCATGCACGCCCCCGCGGGAGAGGAGCTGCCCGGGGTGTAGCGCTCAGCGCCGCGCGAGCCGGGTCTCGGCTGCCTTGAGGACGTGCTCCTTGAGCAGGTAGCCGAAGCCCGCGTTGCGCAGGCGGACGATGAGCTCGTCCCGGGTCGTCTTGAGCTGCTCGGCGGTGCGCTCCAGGCTCCAGCCCCCCTGCGCGAGCTGCTTGAGCAGGTAGGCCCGCCGCGTCTGCGCCGCCGAGAGCCGGTAGGTCTTGAGGTACTCGACCGTGCCGTCACCGCGCAGGATGGCCTCACCCATGTGGTTCTCCTCCGAGGGCGACAGGCCCGTGATGAAGCGCTGGAGGTGGAAGGGGCCGGCCTCGTAGACGGGGGAGGTGACCACCTCGGCGCCGATGATGCCCTCGGCCATGAAGCCCATGAAGTCCGCCCAGTCCGCGCGCATGCGCTCGATGGCGGACCGCAGGTCCTTCACCGAGTTCACCCGCGCATCCTCCACGCCCAGCCCCAGCACGGGCACGTCTCCAAGGAAGCCGTACTGCACGAGCAGATCCCCGTAGAAGTCCTCGAGCAGGGCCCGGTGCAGGGCGCGATAGTCCTCGGGGTGCGAGACGATGGCGCAGGAGAGCAGCGCGTCCGCCTGGAAGATGAGCATGCCCACCTGGCGCTCGTGCAGCTCGAAGATGCGCAGCGCCTCCGCGAAGGCCGCGCTGGCCCAGCCCGAATAGGCCCACTCGCTCCGGGGGTTGAGCCCCTGGGAGAGGGCCTCCTGGGAATACTCGCTCCACGCCACCTGCGGCCCGCCGAAGTACAGCGCGAGGAAGCCCTCCATCGTCAGGTGCATGGGCAGCAGCCGCAGCCGGTTCTTGTCCTCGCGGTGCACCATGCGGTGCAGCACCCGCGTCGACAAGAAGGGCCCGTACTTGAGGCTCTTTCCCTCCTTGCCCGCGGGCTTGCGCAGCCGGGTCTCGGGCGTCACCGCCGTGCCCTTGTCGTCCCAGTCCACCACCAGGCCATGGGGGACGTAGGACGCGTAGTGGAGCCCGGGCTCCATCAACCCGCCCTGGAGCGACACGACGCTCACGTCCTCGTCGTAGCTCCTGCGGGTGATGCGCAGGTCTCCGGGGATGTCATCGCGCAGCACGGGCACCAGGCGGATGCTCCCCCAGACCTGCGAGGGCGCGAGCCGCAGCCCCGTGAGCGGCAGCCGCCGCACCGCGCTCTTGCCGCCCTCCCTCATGCCACCTCCTCGTCGAGCGACTCTTCCGAAAGCTCGGACAGGGCCCTCGGGGGCTCGGTCCCGGCGTGGCCCGTGGGCGCGTGCTCGAGCATCCGCCGCACGCGCGCCGCCAGGTAGTCCTCGAGCTCCGCCAGGGGCGAGGCCCCCTCGGCGAAGCGCGCGAAGCCGAGCACCGTGGGCAGGTCCTCCGCGTCCCGCACGCCCACGGTGGGCACGTGCATCCCGATGCCCCGGGGCGCGTAGAGCTCCGAGGCGAACACGGGGTTGGCGTGGATGATGGTGGTGCGGCGGGCGGGGTCCAGCTTCGTGCGAAACAGGCGGGTGACCTCGGCCACGGCGTTGGGCGGATCATTGTCGTAGCCATCCGACACGACGACCACCAGCTCGGGCATCCAGTCCAGCGCGTCCAGCAGCGGGGTGGCGAGGTCCGTCTGTCCCCGGGCGCGCGAGAGCAGGGGATGCTCGGGAGGGTGCATCCAGAAAGCGCGGTATTCACGCGCCGTGGCGGCCAGCAGGTAGTGCGCCGCGAGCGCCACCCCGAGCGGCCGGCGGCGCTTCTCGCTCGAGCCCGAGGCGGAGTAGCTGTTGTCCAGCACGGCCGCCACCCGGCCCAGGGGCACCGAGGCCCGGCGCAAGCTGTTCACCGCCGCCCGCTCGAGCGCGGTGTGCAGCTCCGCCAGCCGCTCCTGTCGCACCTCCAGGGGGAGGGAGAGCACGTAGAGCGCCAGCCGGGTGAGCGGCGTGCGCCCCAGGTCCATGGTGATGGTCCCCTGGGCGCGCGTGGCCGAGCCCTGCAGGCGCAGCCGCTCGGCGGCGGTGAGGCGCGGCTCGATCTTCTTCAGGAAGACGTCCCGGGGGAGCTGGTGCTTCGCGGCGAGCCCCTCGGCGACGGTGTAGGGCAGCTCGAAGAGGGCGGAGGCGTCGTAGTGGGCCTTGCGGAACGTCTCCAGCAGGGGGGCCTGGAACACGCGCTTGCGCCAGCCGTGGAAGAGGAAGGGGTTGAGCTCTCCGGGCAGCTTGAGGTGGCCGTGCGCCACGGCGGCGCGCAGCTTGGAGCGATACTTCACCGCGTCGAAGTGCAGGTCCGCGCGCCCCTTCAGGAACTCGCGCACGATGGCGCGGGCGCGGCGGTTGTTGATGCGCCGCTCGCGCAGCACGTCCAGCACCCGGTAGGCCCGCTGGGGCGGCAGGGCCCGGAGCGCCGCCGCGATGAGCGCGCCCTCCTCGTGCCGGTCCGCGGACGGGGTCTGCTTTCCGCTCGCCAGCAGGTTGAGGATGATCTGCGCCTGGTTGAAGTGGTTGATGCCCGCGGCCAGCGTGCGCGTGTAGAGGCGGCGGTAGTTGCCGAGGATGTAGGCGTGCAGGAACTCGATGGACACCGCCTGCCCGCGCCCGTCGTTGTAGAACTCGCGCTGCCCGGTGCACGAGAAGCACGCGTTGACGAACATGACCAGGTCCTCACGGGCGACCTGCTCGGCACGTGCGCCCGCGATGTCCATCGGAGGTTCACCCTTCATGAGGAGGGAGCGCCGCTCGGGGAAGGCGGACACGATCAGCTAGTCAAGCTACAAAGGCTCGGTTCGGAAATCGCATCACAGTCCCGCGAGCGGCGCCCCTGACCGTAGCATGACGTGGCAGCCGGGCGCGGGCTGACACGGCCATGGCGTCTCGGACATGGACTCCCCGGTGTGCGTGAATGCTGACAGGGAGCCGTCAGCAATCCGCCGCGCAATGGCTGAGGCGATGCCGCCTGACAGTGCCAGCTACAGAGCAGGGCTTGTCAGCCCCTTGCGACAGGCGTGCCTGGCGCTTCTTCGAGGACGAAGCCGAATTGACGCCCGTCTGGGCGCGGAGCCACACCCCGCGCGGGTTGCGCGATGCGGCCCGGCGGGTGTCTGCTGCCGGGCCCATGTCACGCAACACGCAGTGGAAGGTGGCCGGCTTCGGTGTGTCGGCCCTGGTGCTCGCCGCCGCGCTGGTCTTCGCCAACGGCTCGCATGCGGTTCCTGGAACGCTGTCCTCGGAGCAGAGCGAGCGGGATGAATACGCCCAGCTGGCCCTGGCGGCCCTCCGCGCCGCGGACCCCACGGGCGAGCTGAAGTACGACCCGGAGCAATTCCTCATCCAGCGCTTCGCCCCGGACGGCGGTCTGGGGATGTCCCTCTACCTCGCGAACTTCTACCGCGAGTACCAGGACACTCCGCCCGAGCGGCGCGGCCAGGTGCTCGCGCGGTTGGGCCGGGCGGGCGTGCTCCCGGAGGCCCCGGCCACCTATGAACAGGCGCGTCCCCTGTTGATGCTCGTGGTGCGCGCCCGCGACACCTTCGAGGCGTTCTCCCAGCAGGACGGTGAGTCCTCTCCGGTGTCGTGGCGGCCGGTGGGCGAGGTGCTGGCGGAGGCGCTCGTCCAGGACACCCCGGACGCCATGCGCTACGTGCCCACGGAGGAGCTGGCGCGCTGGGGCATCTCCTACGAGCAGGCCCGCGCCGATGCGATGGCCAACCTGCGGCGGCTGGAGGCCGCGCCGCTCCGGAACCTGACGCTGGGCGCCTGCGGCCTCTTCACGAACGACAGCTACGGCGCCTCACGGCTGCTGCTGGACGACGTCGTGCGCGGCTGCGAGGTGAAGGGCGATCCGGTGGTGGTCGTCCCCAACCGGGACACGGTGCTCATCACCGGCGCCGACGACGCCACGGGCCTGCTCACGGTGGCGGAGGCGGCCCTGGAGGGCGTCCAGGCGCCGCGCCCCGTGGATGGCCACGCGCTGCGCCTCACCGCCGACGGATGGAAGCCCTTCCTCCCCGAACCGGAGAGCCCGTCGCGGAGCATCCTGGAGAACCTCGCGTTCGCCAGCCGGGTGCGCGGCTACCAGGAGCAGACCGAGCGGTTGCGGAAGCAACTGGAGCAGGAGCACCGCGAGGTCTTCGTCGCCAGCCTCGTGCCGGACAAGGACGCCCGGGGCCGCTACTTCGGTCAGACCGTCTGGTCGAATGAAGGCGAGGCCCTGCTCCCGCGAGCGGACGTCATCGTCTTCATCGACGCGGCGCTGGGCCCGGACGCGCCCCCGGTGGCCACGGTCCGCTGGGACCTGGTGGTGCGCGACGCCGGAACGCTGCTGATGCCCGAGCTGGGCGTGTATCCGGAGCGCTACCGCGTGCAGGGCTTTCCCTCCAAGGAGCAGCTCCAGCGCTGGAAGGCCGACCCGACGGCCATGGACGTGCCCTGAAGTACGGGCTGCTCACTGCCGGTGGGGAGGAAGCCGCGGCGTCAGGGCCCCTGCGGGCCGGGGTTGGAGTTGCCGCCGTCGGTGACGTAGCGCCACTGCCCGTCCGCCTGCCGGCGCCACACGGTGAGGTACTTCACGTAGTCCGTCTCCGGCGTGCCTTCGGCGTTCTTGCCCGAGGACACGGCGCGGCCCACCGTGTACGCGAGGTCCCCGGACGCCGCCGCGTCACCCAGCACCGGCTCCCAGCGCAGGTCGAGCTTGTCGAGCGTGAACGGGGTGTAGGCCTGCGCGATGGCCTCACGGCCGAAGAGGCCCGCGGGGCCGCCCAGCAGCACCGCGTCCTCGGCGGCGTAGGTGATGAACGCCTGGCCCATGCCCTCCTTCGTGGACAGCTCGGAGAAGGCGCTGTCCGCGGCCTTCGCCTCCGCGAGCACCGCGTCCTTCGCCAGCGTGCGCGGCGCGGCGGCCGGCAGCGTGTGTGACGCGGAGAAGCCCGCCGGCGGCGTCATGGGCGTCTTCGCGGCGTTGCGCACCGTCACCGCCACCCGCCACGCCCCGTCCGGCTGCCGCCTCCACATGGAGATGTAGCGCCCCAGCGACTTCGCCGTCGCGCCCGCCGCGTCCACCGTCGAGTGCCCCACGGAATAGCCCAGCGTCCCGTCCGCGCTCACGTCCCAGCGCACCGGCTCCCAGTGCACCGTGCCGCCCTGCTCCAGCGGATGCGCGGTCAGCCAGGCCTGGATGGCGTCGCGCCCCCGGAGCGCGTACGCCCCTTCCACGAGCATCACCGCGTCCTCCGCGAGGAACTGCGCGA
Organism: Corallococcus sp. 4LFB; assembly: GCF_046520365.1. NCBI lineage: Bacteria > Pseudomonadati > Myxococcota > Myxococcia > Myxococcales > Myxococcaceae > Corallococcus > Corallococcus sp. 4LFB. The sequence goes on along the minus strand of NZ_JBKGHJ010000011.1, from coordinate 25,971 downwards.
ACCCCTGCGCGGAGCCCGCCTTCGCGCTGGCGTCCGACATGGCCTGGTCCGCCTCCCGCAGCCGCCCTCGCGCGTCGGTGCTCGCTCCGGTGCTTCCCGTCCCGCTGCCTCCCATCGCGCCCGCGAACATCGGATTCATTGTCCTCTTCCTTTTCTAGACATGCAGAGCCGGGACTCAGGCCCTCCTTGCCTACCTTGATTCGTCTCGCGATACACGCAGTCGTGACTTATTCATGATTCTCCGTGACGAGCGCAACGTCGACGCGTGCACCTGGCCCGAGACCCCGCTGGGGCATCTCGCGCGGGACTCCTTCGTCCCGCTGATGAAGCAGGGCAGCACGGACTCTCTCTCCGCTTCGAATTGGAAGGCCACCGGAGGTGGGCCTCGCCTGGCTCCAGCGACGCCAACGCGTATTCAACGCCTGCATCGCCGCGCTCTCCGGCCACGTGCTGGCCCGCTGCGGCTGCCCGTGCTGATGCTGCGCGGCACCGAGGCGAACGTGGACGAGGGCGGCGACCGCACCCGGGGCTGGGCGGCGCTCACGGACAGCATCGAGGTGGTGGACGTGCCCGGCACGCACTCCTCCGTGCTCCAGCCGCCGCGGGTGGAGTCCCTGGGTCGGGCCCTGTCGCGATCCCTGGATGCGCCACCGCACACGGGGCCGCCCAAGCAGTGAGGCGGGCCGGTTGGCTTTCCCCCACTTATGTAAAGGGTAGACGCAAGCGGCGAGCAGCACGTGGCGACGCAGTAAGTTGAAGCTGGCGCGACCGTACATCTGGCGTTTGAAGAACTTGAGGCTTCGTGCCTTGGCCCTCTGCGCTTGCCCGGGGAGCCTCAAGCGGCTGCACCCGCTGGTAGAGCGATTCGGTCAGCTCGTCCGCGAGCACGCCGTGCTGCGCGAAGCCTTCGGCCTCAGCTGATTCAAATGAGGGGATGCCTCGGCTACGGCTCCCCGCGCCGAGAAGTACGGACTGTGTCCGGAGCGGAGCCACGGTGGGGTGGATGCCTTCTCATATCCTGGCGCCATGAACGCTCTTGCTCTGCTCGCTCTGGTCGTCCCGGCCGCGTCGTCGGACGACGGCTCCCCGCAGCCCTGGTTCACGGTAGGGCCGCTGGTGAGCGTGAGCCGACGTCAGGAGGAAGCCGCATGGGGCATGGGCGTGGAGTCCACCCTCAACCTGGCGATGCACAACAATCGCATGGGTTCTTTCAGGTCGGGTGCGCTGGGCGTTTTCGGGCAGGGCCAGTGGATGGAGGGTGACCACGCGCGGCTGTGCGGTGGAGTGCAAGGCACCTTCCTCATCTTCGGGCTGGAGACGGGCGTGGCCTACGAGACGGCGACGGCGGCCCGCCGGGCCACGACGTCGCTCCACCTGGCGCCCTTCCTCGGCTTCGTCTACGGCTCCGTGGGCGTCCGCTTCAGCGTCCCGCTGGAGACCGAGCGGGACCTGTCAGGCCGCCTCCCGTATGGCCGGGAGGTGGGCCTCACGCTGACCCTCAAGAAGCCCTTCTCTCCCATGCTCTGAAAAGGCTCTCACGAAACATCCATCCGCGCGTCGCGTATAGGCGGGGATGGAGGCCATGTGGAGGGTGAGGGCTGGAGCGGAGGTGCCGAGGAGGGCCGCGGACGAGGGCCGCCCAAACAGTGATCCAGGCGGGTGGAGAAGCGGCTTGAGCCCCTTGGGGTACACGCTGGCCCTGGCCGCCCGCCCATGAGGTGCGCGGCAGGGGCCTGACGGCTTGAGCTTCAACACCCTGCGGCTTGGAGGGGCCCGCTTCACAGGCTCAGAGGGCAGTCCCAGGTGCTCCAGAATGGCGCTCACCCACCGGGAGCTGTCAGGTACGCCAGCACCCGGCGCCTGCCGCCACATCTCACGCAGGCCCACACGTCCAGCGCCCTCCGTGCGGCGTCCCATTGTACGAGGTGCTCCAGGGACCTTGAGCATCCCGCCTGGGGTAGAACCACCGGAGCAGACTGTCAGACCGCGAGGGCAAGCTTCCTTCGACTGGCACCCGAGCGAAGGACGTTCATGGCAACCCTGAAACAGCTGGCGTTCCGGATGGCGCGGACCCCTGCCTCCGGCTCCCTGGTGCGCTTTGGCTTCGCGCACGCGGACCGGCTCCTGCCCCTCACCTCCGTGGACCGCTCGGAACTGGCCGCCATCTACCGCCATCCGCGTCCCGTCTACGGCACCTTCCACCACATCGCCGTCCCCCTTCGGGGCGTGCCGGACGTCTTCGCCCTGGCGCACCCTCGCCACGCCGGGCTTCGCGCGGGCCTCTTCGCGCTCATCGCCGGTGCACGGCAGCGGGCCCCTGCGTCGGTGCTCGTCAACGCGGGTCCCCGGCAGGACGTAGGGCAGGTGCACTTCCACCTCACGGACGACACGCCCTTCAGCGACGCCGTCCGCTCGGAGCAGCTCACCTGGCCGGACTGGGACGCGGCTGTCCGGGCGCTGACCTCCGTCCCCGACATCCAGGAGCGCTACCTCGCTGGCTTCTCCCTGCTCCAGGACGCGGGGGATCCCCGGGTTCGCCTCATCTGACCGCCGTGGGGGACCAGAAGTTCGCCAGTGCTCCCGAGGCGTGGGCCTCGGTGTAGCGGCGCAGGTCCTCCGCGTTGTCCGCCTCCAGCCAGCCGGACGCGATGGGCACGGCGTGGATCGCCACTCCGTCGGAGATGAGGTCCTGGAGGAAGGCTGTCATGGAGATGTTCCAGTAGCGCGGGTCCTTCGCCACTCGCTGCTCGAAGCGCTCCATCAGCGCGTGCAGGACGCCGGGGCCGAAGCGCAGCAGCCCGATGTACTGCCCCTGCACCTCCTCCACCGAACGCACCCTCGCGCCGATGTCCACGATGCGCTCGCCTTCCAGGCGCAAGGACTCGCAGTCCGTCGTGGGGTCCTCCATCCGCAGCTCCCAGAGCCGGCGCCACTGCGTGTCGATGGCGACCTCCACGTCCCGGGACGCGGCCAGCATCCGCGCCAGCACCTCGTACGAGAAGACGATGTCCCCATAGGAGACGAGGACCGGCTCCGTCCGCGACACCACCGGCAGGCTGAAGCGCAGCGTGGAGACCATGTTGCCCGTCGTGTACGCCGGGTTCACCACGACGCGCACGTTGCGGCCCGCTTGCGTCAGCTCGGGATACGCGCCGGCCATCACCGCGACGTCCACGCCGAAGTGCTCGTAGACCGCCAGTTGATGGTCGAGCAGCGGGGCTCCCGCCAGCTCCACCAGGCACTTCGGACGGTTCGCCGCGAGCGGCCCCATGCGGGTGCCCAGGCCTGCGGCCAGGATGATGGCTTTCATGGTTCGTATGCCTCCATGACTTCAAGGACCGCGGGAAGGTGACGGGGCTCACGCTCGGGGTGCCAGAGGACGCCCAGCGAGCGCCGCTCCCGGCTCGCGAAGGCCTCCACCGCGCCGTCCTCCGAGCGCGCGAGGACGTCCCATCCGTCAGGCATCGAGTCCTCCGCCACGCCCCAGTGGTGGAAGCTCGCCACCTGCGCCGGGCCCCGCCACGCATGGGCAAGGGGACCCGTCAGCACGTGGCGCACGCGCACGTGGCCTTCGACAGGCACCAGCAGCATCCCCGCGAAGCGCGCGAGCATCTGCGCGCCCCGGCACACGCCCAGCACCGGCGTTCGCGTCCGGGCGGCGAGCGACAACAGGACCGACTCCGTCTCGTCGCGCGCGGGAACCGCATCCGGTCCCGTCCCCGGCGCGTCGTTGCCTCCACTCAGGATGACGAGCCCTGGACGCAGGGCTTCGAACTGCGCCACGGCCGCGGCGGCCACGTTCACCGCGGGGAAGGGCACCCAGCCGGCCTCCCACAGGCCTGAAGCCCAGGAGTCCTCGAGCGCCTCCCGCACCTCCGGACGCCCCGGAACACGGTCGCTGCGCTGGGTGATCAGTGCCACGCGGCGCTCACTCATGGACGAGCCTGCGCCCCCCGCAGTCCAGCGTCATCACCCGCCCACCCGACAGCCGCCGGAACTGCTCCCGGCCCACGCCGATGGCGGCGGGCAGCTGCAGCTCGGTGCAGCGCACCGCCATGTGCGAGTTCGCGCCCCCGTACGCCGTGACGATGCCGGCGACGCCCAGCGCGAGCAGCCCGTCGTAGCCGGGGTCGGCGCGCTCCAGCAGCACGATGTTGCCGCGCACGCGCTCCGGGTCCGGCAGCCCATCCGCGACCAGCACCGGCGCGCGCACGCACGCCTTGGTGACGAACAGGGGCTGCTCTCCACTGCTCACGTGGAAGAGCAGGTGCGACGTGCGCACCAGGATGTCCGGCAACTCGATGAGGTTGACGGCGGCGGCGTGCTCGCGGGCCTCCTCCACGGCGTCGCGGCACCGCGACCGGGCTTCGCGCGGCGGAAGCGCCAGGGCGGCCTCCACCTGCTCCAGCGACAGGTGCGCCAGGTCATCCCGGCTCAGCCCCAGCGGCTCGCCCCAATCCGCCAGATGTTCGAGCACGCCACTCAGCGTCTTCGTGAACACGTGCTTGCCGTACTCGCGCCCCGCGATGCCCGCGCCCAGGTGTGCGAGGAACACCTCGCTGGTCATCGACAGGCCGGCGCTCCGCAGGCCCGCACTCAGCCGCTCGTGGAGGCTCCGGGGCAGGGGGGCCTCGTGCCTGAACGGCTCCTCCGCTCCGGAGATGAGCGGGCCGAAGTAGCGCTCCGGGTCCGCGTCATAGCGGGGCATCCGGATGTCATAGGTCCCCGGGCGCAGGTGCCCGAACTCCGCGACGAGCGCCTCCAGGCCCAGCTCGCCCCGCCGCACGCGGAGCGCGTCCGCTTGCAGTTGCCCCGCCACCGTCCGGATGCGCTGGAGCACTTCGCGCTGCTCGCTTGAGTCCATCACGCCTTCGCGCACGAAGCTCTTGAGCAGCGCGGTCACCACGAACGCCGTCCGTGCCAGGTGTGCGAAGGGCAGGGTGCCCAGCTCTCGCAGGCGCGCGAGGATGGGGCCGAGCCCGCCCTCGAAGCCCGGCGCGAACGGATGGGACCGCAGCCGCTCCACCTGCTCCACCTGCGCGGGCAGGTCCGCAAGGCCGTGGAGCGTGATGTCCCGCAGCGCGGTGGCCAGGGCGTCCAGCTCCCCTGCATCCAACGAGGACGCGTAGAGCCTCCGAAGCCGCTCGCGCAGGCCGAGGCTCGCGCACGTGTCCGCGATCTCGAACTCCACCTTGTCATGCAGCTCGGGGGCGTGGGCCAGCCGGGCCAGCTGCCGGGAGACCAGGACCTCCGCCACGCGCGCCGGGGTGACGGCCGGGATGAAGGAGTTGAGGGAGGCGCGGACGTCCACGTAGGCGTGCCCCGCGAAGTCGCGCAGCAGGGGCGTGCCGCGCAGGTCGCGGTAGCCGTAGGCCGCGCGCTGCTCCGCCCAGGTCCGGTCTGTGATGAGCCTGCCGTAGAGCGTCCTCGCGAGCGGGAGCGGGCGCCGGCCAATCATCTCCGCCGGGTTCCAGTCCGTCATCGTGCTGTAGACGGGCCCCTCTCCGACGACGGGGGCCTGGGGCCGCAGCAGCGCCTGGTGCGCCGTGCAGGCATCCGCCAGCAGCAGCGCCCGGCGGACCTCGTTCCCCTCCGGCTGCGACGACCCCTTGGCGATGGGGCGCACCTGGAAGAGGTGGAAGTCACCGCCCGCCAGCGCGAACTCGATGTCCAGCGCATCCACGCCCATGAGCTTCACCAGCTCACGCCCCACGGTGACGACGCGACGGAGCGAGTCCGGCAACAGGCCCCGGGGCACGCCGTGCTCCACGTACGCGGAGGAGGGCTTCTCCAATGCGCCGGAAGTAATCTGATCCGTGCGCCCGCTGGAGACGTCCGACGCCACCACCCAGTACGAGGCCAGCGTCTCCGGGTGCCGCGCCATCAGCACGCCGCTCTCGCTCACGGGGTGGACGTAGGACTGGAGGAAGACCTTCTCCTCCTCAGCCCCAGGACCGTACGAACCGAACACGTCCGAGATGGCGCTGCCCACGGCCACGGCATCGCCCGCGTCCACGTCGAGCACCGAGAGGAAGCGTCCCGCGTTCGACTCCGTCCACGCATCCTCCGCGGAGCAGGAGGAGCGCACCACGACGCGCTCGCTTCCGAAGCGCTCCCGCACACGCTGGAGCACGGCGTCCCGGTCCCGGACCCAGTCCTCACCCCGCACGATGTGCGGCGGGGAGATGCACCACGGCCCGTGCAGCTCCGACAGGATGTCGAGCGTGCGCGCCTTGTCCCCCAGGACGAGCCGGCCCACGGGGGCCAGGGACTCGCTCGAAGCCTCGGTCGCTTCCAGCTCGAAGCGCGCCACGTCTCCGGTCCGGAGCAGCCGGTCCGCCGCCGCGTCCAGGTCCGCTCCCTCCAGCGCTTCCCGCACCGCCTGGGTCCTTCCGACGATGAAGCGGCACTCTCCCCGCCAGGTCGCGATGACGGCGGAGGCCGCCTGGAGCCGCACGCGGAGCGCGCGCGGACGCGGGAGCACAGTCCCCTTGAACGCGAGCGTCAGCGGCACGCCGCCGTACGTCTGGGCGAGCGTGTCCAGGACGCGCTCGGCCCAGATCCACATGGAGGCGTGCACGGGGCCGACGCCCCGGATGCGGCAGTCCGGCGCAATTCCAACCGGAGGGGTGGGGCGAAGCGTCGCGGCTTCGCGGTCCAGGGCTGTCACGGGAGACCTCGCACGAGCGGACGTGGTGCATGGCGCGTGCGCGGCAGCGCATTGTGGCCCCTGCCCACGTGTGGTGGATTCGATGCATGAGAACCTTCGCCACGGATGAACGGCTGGCGTACCGCCGCCCGGGCAATGAGCTTCAGCCCCGCCCGTCCGAGGACCATGTCCTCTCCTACGAGTACCGCTTGATGCAGCTGCCGCTGGTGCGGCCCGACCACCCGGAGGTCGTGCCGTTCGACCTCAAGGCCGGCTACGACTGGCTGGGCACCTACCGCGCGCCCCGCGTCTCGCTGGTGGGCTTCGTGGACTTCGGCGCCTTCGCCCAGAGCCCCCAGTTCAACCGCTTCATGAACGCAGTGGCCATGACCGCCGCGGCGCGGAAGATCTCCTGGGAGACCGTCGAGCGGCGCAAATACAGACACCACTTCACCATCTGCAACGGGCTGCACGAACGCCTGCCCATCGCGGACATCGTGCCGTTCGTGAAGCAGCGGCTGGAGGGCTTCCCCCGCTTCCGCATCCAGGTGAAGGGCGGCTGGTTCTGGGGCAAGAAGAACGGCCGCATCTACTTCCCCGTCTACCCGGAGCTGACGGACGGCCCGAACCCCGTGGACCACCTCACCGAGGTCCAGACGCGCCTGGGCCACTCGCTCCACCCGGGCTTCTACATCGGCTGTCTCCAGTTGATGGACCACCTGCGCTTCAACTCCGAGCTGGACGTGCACGAGGCGGACGAGCTCTTCGGCGTGCTGCGCGGCTTCCGGGAGACGACCATCGTAGAGCTCGACGTGACCGAGCTCTCCATCCTGCGCACGCACGACGACCTCATCCTCAAGAGCCGGGTGCTCGAACGCGTGCCGCTGACGGGGTGACGGGTTCATTCGAACTCCTGGAGCGCGCTGCGCAGGAGCACGCGCTCGTAGGCGTTGCGGACCAGCGCCCCCAGCGGACCGATGAGCCGCGTGAGGTCCGTCTCGCGGTACAGCGCCGGGTGGTGGAGCAGCTCCAGCACCGTGGCGGCGAGCGCCGGCTCCACGCGGTAGTCGAACATCCCGGGCCGGCGCGGATGCGAAAGCCCCCCCTGGACCGCGTCGTCCACCAGCGCCGCCTCGCGGGCGACGACGCGCAGGTACACCTCGCGGGATGCGGAAGGTTCGGAGCGGAGGCCCTCCAGTTCGCCCACGGCCTCACGCCACGGCGCGACCAGCTCCTCCGGCCAGGGGGCGACGAGCTCCACCTCCTCCGCGAGGCGCAGGCGGAGGTGGACCAGGAACTCCGTGGGCGAAGGCCGCCACGCCCGCCCCACGACGGCCCCCGGCAACTGCTGGATGGCGGAGCCCGCGCGCCGGGTGGGGCGTCCTTCCGACTCCAGGAGCATGCGCAGCTCTCGCGGGTCGAAGGCCGTGGCGGCCTCTTCAATCATGGCGCGCGTGTCGTCCGAGGAGTGCATGAGGCTCAGCGCACGCGTCGGGGCCTGTAGCCGGCTGCGCAGGTGGAGCGGTGAGCGCTTGCGCGGATCCGCCGACCCCTTGAGCGACTTGAACGCCGCGCAGGCCGACCGGCCCGGGGTGCGGAGGATGAGCGCGCAGGAGGACTCCAGCAGGTACACCTCGCTGGGGACGGCCCACGTCTTGTCGAGCGCGATGGGACGGTTGGGGCTGTACACCGCCTCGATGCTGCTCTGCGTGTAGTGGACGAAGCGCCGGTCCACGACGCGGAAGCCCTCGCCCTCCAGGAACGCGAGCGCCTCTTCCGCGAGCCCGAGCCCGATGGCGTACGGGTCGAAGAACGTGAAGACGAGTTCCTCGCTCCCCGGACGCGAGCCGAAGGCCTCCACGAGTCCGGACACACTGGCTGCGTTTCTCATGTGCGGTCTCCACTCCCGGGCTCCACGAGCCACAGCGCCTCTGCTGGCGCGAGCAGGACGTCTCCCTGCCCCTGACGCCCGCCGAGCAGGTCCTTCCACTCCCGCAGCGGCACGGGCACGGACACGGGTTCCACTCCGAAGTTCACCAGGACGTGCAGGGGCTGACGGCCATGGCCTCGCGCCAGGTGCAGGACCCCAGGCGCCGGCAGCCGCGCCTCGCAGCCAGGGGCCTCCCGCAGCGCGAGCGTCCGGTCGCGCAGGCGGATGAGGTTCAGCAGGGACTTCCGGATGCGCGCGTGCACCGGCTGCCGGACCAACGCACGCAGGGCGCCCTCCGAGTAGCGGTGCCGGTTCGCGGCGCGGGGGGTGGAGGGCTCGACGCCCACCGCGTCCGGCAACCCGAACAGCGTGGGGAAGTAGAGGCACGGCGTGGCCGGGAGCGCGAAGAGCAGCGCGTGCGCGGCCAGGTAGCGCTCGACGTCGAGCCCCGCCTCCGTGGAGAAGATGCGATGCAGGGAGCTGTTGAGCTCGTACGGCCGGGGTTCGCCCCCCACGTCCGCGTGGGACACCCGGACGCCAGCGCGCTCCATCCGCTCCAGCACCCGCCGCAGCGTCGGGGCCTCCAGCGGCGGATCCATGGGACGCAGGTGCACGCCGTCATGTGTCTGGAGGAAGGCGTAGCCGTCACGGCCGTGGGCATCCGCCGCGGACGCGTTCACCCAGTCCACCAGCGGCCCCGCCTCACCCGCGAGCGCCGCCGCGAAGACGAGCAGCGGCACCGCGAGGTGGTTGTCGTGCTGCGCCAGCTCCTCGCCCAGGTAGCACCGGTCTCCTGTGCGGTGGTCCGTCTCCGCGAGCAGGCGCACCGAAGGGTCCGCCAGGTCAGTCACGGCTCGCAGCGCGCGCACCAGCAGCTTCGCCTCCGGCTGGTGCGGCCCTCCGGGGACGCGCTTCCACGCGTGGGGAAGGGCATCCAGGCGCACGACCCGCGCGCCCGCCTCCACCAGCCGCAGCAGCGTCCCCGCCATGGACAGGAAGACGTCCGGCGAGCCGTGGTTCAAGTCCACCTGCGCGCGCCCGTACGTGCACCACGCCCAGACCGCGCGGATCCCCGTGTCGAAGCGCTGGAGGATGGAGGAGGTCCGCACCCGCGTGCCCCACTCGATGGCTTGCGGCTCGGAGAAGAGGTGGAAGTCCCCGGGCCGCCCCTCCCCGCGCAGCACGTCCCGGAACGCCGGGTGCGCCGTGGACACGTGGTTCATCACCAGGTCGAGCATCAGCCCGCTGCCCACCTCCGACAGCCGCTCCAGGTCCTCCCATCCCCCCAGGCGCGGATGCACGGACTGGTGGTCCACCACCGCGAAGCCGTCATCCCCGTCCGACACATAGGGCGGCAGCACATGCAGCAGGGCCGGCCCCACGCCGCCCACCTCTTCCAGGAGGAAGCGCCGCAGCGCCGCGAGGGGCGCCAGCTCCCCGTCGACCACGTGGTCCGGGTACACGGCGATGACCGCGGGCCGCGCGTCCACCGCCGCGCGTCCGGGCTTCAGGCGCGCGCGGACGCCCTCCGCCGTCTGGGACAGCTCCCGGACGAGCGCCTCCGCGCGCTCCGCCCCGTAGAGCTGTCCCAGCGCGTCCCCCAGCCGTGCCAGCACGAGTGGGGTCGCCGTGTTCCCGGAGGCGCTCATCCCTGGTGCTCGAGGACGTAGGTGATGCTGCCCTGGAGGAACTCCACCGCGCGCGCCAGCTCCGGCTCCGCGGCCATGCGCCTGGCCATGCGCTGGTGGAGCGCTTCGATGCGCGTGAGGCATTCACCCAGCGGCCCCGTCGCGCAGTCCGCGTGGATGGAGAGCCCCTCCGCGAGCAGGCTCCGGTCCACTTCGCCCGCGGTGGCCATCGCCTTGCGCGACTCGATGAGCAGCCACTTGCGCGCCGCGCTCGTCACGCCCAGGGCCGCGAGGATGGAGACCAGCGCCTCCTCCACCGCGATTCGCGCCACGTGCCGGCTGGACTCCTCGCTGACGGCGCGGTGGCTGATGGCGTCCTCCAGGTACTCGTGGACCTCCATGAAGTGCCGCACGGTGAGGTAGGTGGGCAGCAGCTCCACCAGGAACTCGTCCCGCCAGCTCGCCACCAGGCTCGGGTTCAGCAGCGGGAGCCCCGCGCGCAGCCGGTGCAGGAAGCGCAGCTCCGGGCCGTCGATGATGGGGATGAACTTCAGCTCGGACGGCTTGTAGAGCGCCGGCGCGATGGCCGTCATCCACGTCATGATCTCCGCCACGCGGCCGCGCTCCGCGAGCTCGATGTTGACCTCGACGCCGTCGCAGTACTGGAGCGCTTCGCTGAAGCGGCTGTTCTTGAAGCGCACGCCGTCCTTCGTGGAGATGAGCGACGTGCGGTGCGGCACCAGCACCATCAGGTCCACGTCCGAGCTGGGCGTGCCGTTGCCGGCCGCGAGCGAACCCGTCAGCAGCACGCCGCACGAGGCGGGGTCGCTGACCAGCTCCGACAGGATGCGCTCGACGTCCACGCCGTGGGCGCGGAGCGTCTGCGTGGTGAGCGGTTGACCACTGGAGAGCTGATGTGTGCGCTTCATGATGCCACCTTCCCGCGTCCCTCATGGGACAGCTGCAAGTCCGAGAAAACGTCCGCGCACGCGTCCGCGACGGTGCGCACCATCTGCTCCTCATGCGTCCGCATCACGCTCAGGCGCAGCAGGCCGCGGCCCGCAGGGACGGCCGGGTGGATGACCGGGTTGGCGTAGATGCCCCGGTTCCACAGCAGCCTCCACGCCTGGAGCGTGTCGAAGTCCGCGCCCACCTCCACGCTGACGATGGGACCGTCCGACGGAAGGGGCCGCAGCCCGCGCGCCACCAGCGCCTCGCGCAGCGAGCGCACCCGCTCCTTCAGCTGGGCCACCAGCCCCGGGTCCTCCTGGAGGATGCGCAGGGCGGCCAGCGCCGCGGCCACGGAGGCCGGCGTGTTGGCGGCGGTGAAGAGGAAGGGCCGCGTGAGGACGCGCAGCGCTTCAATCTGCTCCTGGTCCCCGATGATGGCGCCGCCGCAGGAGCCCAGGCTCTTGGAGAAGGTGATGGTGATGAAGTCCGCGTCCTGGACGACGCCGTCCTCCTCCACGGTGCCCAGCCCCCGCGTCCCCACCGTGCCCAGGCCGTGCGCCTCGTCCACGACGAGCGCCAGCCGCGTCTCGCGGCACACCTCCAGGAACCGGCGCAGCGGGGCCCGGTCTCCGCGCATGGAATAGACGCCCTCCACGACGCAGAGGCCGGAGGCGGTGTCCTCCTTCGCCTGGGCCAGCAGGTGCTCCGGGTCGTTGTGGCCGAAGCGCTTCATGGTCGCGCGCGCCAGCCACACCCCGTCCAGGACGGAGGCGTGCATCTCCTCGTCCACCCAGGCGCGGTCATTGCGGCCCAGGAGCGAGCTCATCAGGCCCAGGTTGGCGCCGTAGCCCGTGGAGAACACCATGGCGCCGGTGCGGCCGTAGAAGCGCCGCAGGGCGTCCTCCAGCTCCTCGTGGAGCGCCAGGTTGCCGTTGAGCAACCGCGAGCCCGTCACGCCCGCGCCCCAGCGGCCGGACGCCTCCTGCGCGGCGGCGATGACGCGCGGGTCGTTCGCGAGCCCCAGGTAGTTGTTGGAGCCGAAGTTGAGGATGTCCCGGCCCTCCATGCGGGTGATGGGGCCGGTGGCCGACTCCACCCGCGTGAAGTAGGGGAGGCGGCCAATGCGCTTGCCCAGCCGAGCCTGCGCCACGCGCGGGTCCCCGAGCAGCCGCTGGATGACGGGCGCCCGAGGGCGGCCCGCCGTGTCTTGTTCAGGTCGTGTCATGTTTTTGGTCCCGGAAGTCGAACGCCAGACTCGCGGCGGTCGCGCAGACAGCGGTGAAGGTGAGGATGACGGCGGTGCTCTGGAGCACGACGCTCCAGCGGCCCTGGCCGAAGGTGGCTTCGTTGAGCGCGCGCAGGGCCCAGTAGTGCGGCGTGGCGTAGCCGAGCGTGCGCGACCAACCCGGCAGCGCTTCGGTGGCGACGATGGCGCCACCCACCGCGCTGAACGTCACCAGCACCAGGTAGGAGAGGTTGGAGAGCGTGGCGGTGCTGCGCGTGATGGCGAAGAGGAGGAAGCCCAGCGCCGAACCGCTGGTCACCAGCGCCGCGCCGGTGAGGGCCACCTGGAGGACGTCGCCATTCAATGGCAGACCCAGGAACACCGCCGCGAAGCCCGTGAAGAGCAGCAGCTGCACGAAAGACATCGCGCACGCGGGCAGCACCTTGCCCATGGCGAACGCGAGCCGGGCGGGGCGGATCAACGCCTGCCTGCCGTGGGTGTGGTACCAGAAGTCCCGGTAGAAGGCGTGACCGGAGTAGGTCACCACCATGTAGCTGAACATCACCGCGAAGCCGATGGTGGCCCGGCCCATGGCGCCCGGGGCCGCGTCGAGCCCCGACACCCCCGGGCCCAGGATGGCGGAGAGCACCGCGGGCAGGATGAAGATGAACACCATGGCCGTGCGCTCGCGCGCGAGCACCCGCCACTCCGTCAGCGCGTAGCAACGCACGACGTTGACAAAGCCCGCCACGCCGCTGGGCGCGGAGGGGGCACTGGAAGCGATGTCTGGATTCATGGCCCTTCCGACTCCCGGGCGAAGGCGCTCAGGGAGGGGTCCCGCAGCAGGATGTCGCGCAGCCGGTTGCCGGACAGGCGCAGCTCGGACAGATGGACGTCGGAGGGGACCTCGCCCAGCTTGGAGCGGACCTCCTCCAGGCTGCTGGTGGCGAGCGTGAGCTCCCACGAAGCCTCGGCGCCCCGCAGCGACAGCGTGCGCGCCTGGTTCGACAGGACCGCTCCCAGCGCGCCCAGGTCTCGCGTCTTCCCGTCGCGCAGCAGCACCAGCTCCGTGGAAAGCTCCTCGATGTCCTCGGGGTAGTGCGCGGTGACCAGCACCGCGGCGCCCTCCTCGCGCCACGCGCGCACCCGGCGCACCACCAGCTGGCGGGCCTCGAAGTCGAGCGCGACGGTGGGCTCATCCAGCAGCCGGATGGGCGGCGCATGGACGAAGCTCGCCGCCAGGTGCACCAGCCGCCGCTGCCCCCCTGACAGGTGATGCACGCGCGTGCGGGCAATGGGACCCAGCGCGAACTCCTCCAGGGTCCGCTCGATGGCGGCCTTCGCCTCCGCGCGCCCCAACAACAGCCGGGCCAGGTGCCCGACGTTCTCCTCCACCGTGAGCACGGGATAGAGCGCGATGGCCTGCGTCGCGAACCCGATGGCGCGGCGCGCGGGCAGTCCGCCCACGTCGAGCCGCACCGAGCCTCCCGTCGTGCCCCGCACGGTGCCGGTGAGCGCCCCCAGCAGCGTCGTCTTGCCCGCGCCGTTGGCTCCGAGCAGCCCCACGGACGTTCCCGCCTTCAAGTGGAGGGAGGCATCGCGGAGGACGGGCGTCCCCTGGGCGAAGGCGAACGAAAGCCGCTCCGCGGAGAGCAGGGCGGTTCCGTGCGCGGGCCCCAGGGATTGACGAAGACGCCCAGGTGTCTTGATTGGATCCTGAAATGCTTCTTGTTCAGGAAAAGAATGTTTGTCGGTCATCGTCGGGATGACCTTCTACAGATGCGGTCTGACATCCGGCGTCAGCAGCCTGCGTCGAGGATGCGCTGGCCATACCCATCACGGAGCGCCCGATGAAAGCCTTTGTCACCTCGCACGTCCTGCTCGCCGCCGCGGCGCTCTCCGGTTGCTCTCCGCGGACCGTGAGGATCCTCGACGGGCCGGTTAGGATGGACGGGTGACGTCCAACTCAGGCCTGAACGACGGCTACGTGTATCGCGAGCAGATTGAAGCCGGCGCCGGGCGCAGCGCGCTTGCCTACCTGACGGACACGTACCGGCACTCCTCCGAAGCGGAGTGGCGCGCCCGCTTCCTGCGCGGTGAGGTCCAGCTGGATGGCGTCACGGCGACCGGCGACGAAGTGCTGCGCGCCCGGCAGGTGCTGTGCTGGCACCGCCCTCCCTGGCAGGAGGGAGAGACGCCGGACAGCTTCGAGCTGGTGCACGAGGACGAGACGCTGCTCGCGGTCATCAAGCCGGGCGGCTTGCCGACGATTCCCTCGGGCGGCTTCCTCAAGAACACGCTGCTCTCGTTCGTGCGGAAGCGCTGGCCGGAGGCTTCGGCGCTGCACCGCCTGGGGCGGGCGACCTCGGGGCTCGTGCTCTTCTCCCGCACGCGCGAGGCGGCCGCACGCCTGTCGCGCGACTGGCGCGAGGGCAGCGTGGAGAAGCGCTACCGCGCGCTCTCGGAGGGGCTCGCGACGCAGGAGCATTACGAGATCCGCGCGCCCATCGGGCTGGTGCCCCATCCCCTGCTGGGCACCGTGCACGGGGCAACCCCCCAGGGCAAGGCGTCGAGCAGCAGCGCCCGGGTGCTGGAGCGGCGTGCCGGCCAGACGCTCTTCGAGGTGCACATCCACACGGGCGCCCGAGCAGATCCGCATCCACCTGGCGTTCATCGGCCACCCGCTCGCCGGAGACCCGCTGTTCGCCGCGGGGGGCTGCCCCGCGAGCACTCGCCCGGGCTGCCCGGAGATGGCGGCTACCTGCTCCACGCGGAGACGCTCGCCTTCACCCATCCGCTGACGGGGGAGCGCCTGCGGTTGCACGCGCCACCGCCTCCCGGGCTGAGGACCTCCGAAGGCTGACGTACCCCCGCTGGCCCGCTCGCCTCTTCCTGGGGCACGTGGCTCGAATGACCGCCAGCCCTCACTCGGGCCAGTCCTCGGGCCAGTTCTTCCTTGGGCCACCGGTTTCCACCTTCGTCCCGGTTCCGACCCCCCGAGAGAGCTCGGGTGCATCGGTCGGCCCTGCACGCCCACCGCTCGGTGAGCACGCGGTCTGAAGACAAACAGGATGGGGGCAAGATGAAGAAGCTGAAATGGGCGCTGGGGTGCTTGTCGCTGCTCGCGGTCTCTGGCTGCACCGACGACGATTACGACCCGTACTACTACGACGCCGCCTATTACGACCCGTACTACGGAGCGTACGACGCGGCGTGGAGCTACTCCTGGGCCGATCCCGTCTACGGCTATTGGTACTCCAGCATTGGCGGGGTGCTGCCGCAGTCCACCGTCAGCGGGCTGCCTCAGGACTCCGTCGACGTGAACGCGGCGGCCGCCCAGCTCGCGGCGAACGCCTCCTCCACCTTCACTCCCGCCGGGTGCGCCACCGCCACCGCGTCGGGCGCGACGGTGAACTACACCTTCAACAACTGCGGGGCGCAGGTCGCGCTCCAGCAGATCTCCGGCAACGTGCAGCTGGTGCTCGCGGACAACCAGGGGCAGCTCTCCATCAACGCCACCTCCTCCAACCTCACCATCAACGGAGCGCCGTACAACCTGTCCATGCAGATCACCGGCTCGCCTCCCAACGGGGACCAGCGCCAGGTGACCATCACCTCCAACAGCTACTCGCCGGATCGCTTCGACACGCGGTCCTCCCAGAGCACCGTCACGTGGGTTTCGGGCAGCGGGTGCTTCACCCTGGATGAACAGTCGCAGTCCACGCGGGGTGACCGCAGCTCGACCACGAACGTCTCGGGCTACCAGCGCTGCGCCAACCAGTGCCCCTCGGCGGGGACGGTGACGTCGCAGACGAGCGAAGGGACGTTCACCACGACGTTCGACGGCTCCAACACCATCCAGGTCGACTCGCCGGGGGACGCGACCCAGTCGTACTCGCTCGACTGTTGAGCTCCGGGGCGCGGGCGGGAGCGTTCGGTTCCCGCCCGCCAGGCCCTTGCCCGCCTCCCCAGACGCACGGCGCGCGCGTGACGATATTCAGCCATGCCGCGGCTCGTCATGAGCCGCGGCTTCAACTGATTCGTCGCGACCCCGACGCGCGAGGAGGAGCAACCGTGCTGAATACCGAATCCGTTGGCGAGCCCCTGCCTCATCTCGAGAGCCGCAGCCTGCTGGCCGAAGCCCGGCGGGCCGTCCCGGAAGCCTTCGACGCCCAGGGCCGGCTGCTCTCGCCCATCGCTGGGAGGTGGATCCAGCCGCCTGCCTGGTTCGACGCCGTCTCGCCCATCGACGTCAGCGTCCTCGCGGAGCTGCCGCTGCTCGGCGCCGGACAGGTCGCTTCAGGCGTGGAGCAGGCAGCGGCGGAGTTCGCTCCCTGGGCGGCCCGTCCGCTCGAGGATCGCGCCCGCTCCGTCGCGGAGGCGGTGGTGCTGCTCCATGCGCACCGGGACCTGCTCGTCCGGGTCCTCGCCTGGGACATCGGCAAGACGCTGCCCACGGCCGCCAACGACGTGGACCGGTGCCTGGCGGGCATCGCGTGGTACCTGGAGCGGATGGGCACGATGCTCGACGGCCGGAAGCCGCTCGGCCTCGTGTCGAACATCGCCTCCTGGAACTATCCCTTCTCCGTGCTGCTGCTCAACGTGCTCGTCCAGACGCTCGCGGGCAACTCGGTCATCGCGAAGATCCCGACCCAGGGGGGCGGTGTCTCACTCACGCTCGCCTTCGCCCTGCTGCGCGGCGCGGGCCTTCCCGTCTCGCTCGTCGGCGGGCGCGGCAGGGACCTCTCCGAGGCGCTCGTCGGCCATCCTCGCATCGCGGGGGTCGCCTTCATCGGCGGCCGCGCCAACGGTGCGGAGGTCCACCGCCGCCTGCGCGACACGGACAAGCGCTATGCGCTGGAGATGGAGGGCGTGAACGCCTACGCCATCACGCACTTCACGGACTGGGACGCGCTCGGCGCACAGCTTCGCGCGGGCTTCGACTTCGGCAAGCAGCGCTGCACCGCGTACACCCGCTGGGTCGTCGAGCGCTCGCTCGTCCCCAGGTTCGTCCGGACCTATGTCGACGCCGTCTCCACGCTGCGCGTCGGCAACCCGGTCCTGGGCGCGCACGTGGACTTCGGGCCCCTCATCTCTCCCAGCAAGGCCCAGGAGCTGCGCTCCCTCATCGCCGGAGCGCGGGCGCGGGGCACGGCGGTGCTGCATGAGGGGGTGCTCGCGGAGGACGCCTTCACCGCGCGGCAGGAGCGGGGCGCGTACCTGCCGCCCGTCCTGCTCTTCGGCGTTCCGCGAGACAGCGAGCTCTACCTGCGCGAGCCCTTCGGTCCCGTCGATGTCCTGGTGTCGGTGGACTCCGAGGAGGAGCTGGTGCGGGAGGCCAACGTCTCCAACGGCGCGCTCGTGGCCTCGGTGGCGACGGACGACCCCGGGCTCGCCCGGCGCATCGCCGCGCGGCTCCACGCCTTCAAGGTCGGCATCAACGCGCTGCGCTCGCGCGGCGACCGCGAGGAGGCCTTCGGCGGCAAGGGGGGCTCGTGGGCGGGCGCCTTCGTGGGCGGCACCCACCTGGTGCGCGCCTTCACCGACGGCCCCCATCCCATGGAGGGCAACTGGCCGGGATGAAGGCAGGCGCGGACCCCTAACGGGTACGTGACCTCTTCGCTTGGAAATCGCCCCGCGGGGGGGCCAACCGAAGAGGTCACAACCTGAACGGATTTTCAAGGGCGCAAACTCGGAGCGATTCGGCTACAGCGCGGCGCATCCCCTGAGACGGCTGCTCCTGTCAGCCGGTTCGAGTGCCCACGATGCATGCTCCTGCTCCTGAAGTGACGCTCTCCCCACCGCGCCGTGCCAGCCGCGTCAAGCGGTGGGTCATCGGCGTGCTGCTGCTGCTCGCGGTCTTCGCGGGCTCGTCGCGGTCAAGGCGGGCCAGATTGTCGCGATGATCAACGCCGGTGAAACCTTCGTGCCGCCGCCGGAGGCCGTCACGTCCGCCCAGGCGGAGTCCTTCGACTGGCAGGGGACACGGAGCGCCGTCGGCACGGTGATCGCGCTGCGAGGCGTGACCCTGAGCGCGGAGCTGCCGGGCGTCGTCAGCGACATCCGCTTCGACAGCGGCGCGTCGGTGAAGAAGGGCCAGGTGCTCGTCCAGCTGGACACCTCCAGCGAGCTGGCGCAGCTGGCCGGCGCCGAGGCCGAGGCCCAGCTGGCGCGGCTGAACCGGGAGCGCGCCGAGAAGCTCAACGCCCAGGGGGCCAACACCCAGTCGGACCTGGATGCCGTCCGGGCCCGGGCCACGCAGGCCGAGGCCACGGTGGCCCACCTGAAGACCCTCATCGCGAAGAAGACCCTCCGCGCGCCCTTCGAGGGCCGCGTCGGCATCCGGCAGGTGGAGCTGGGGCAGCTCGTCTCCCCGGGCAACCCCGTCGTCTCCCTCCAGTCCACCAGCCCCGCGCTCGTGGAGTTCCAGCTCCCCCAGCAGGCGCTGGCCCAGGTGAAGCAGGGCCAGAAGGTGCGCCTGCGCGTCGACGTCTTCCCGGGCGAGTCCTGGGAGGGGGACCTCACCACCATCAACCCGGAGGTGGAGATGTCCTCGCGCAACGTGCGCATGCGCGCCACCGTGCCCAACGCGGACGGCCGGCTCCTGCCGGGCATGTTCGCCAGCGTGGAGGTGCTCTCCGGCGCCAGCGAGCCCGTGGTCGCCATCCCCGCCACCGCCGTCCTCTTCGCGCCCTATGGCGACTCGGTGTTCACCCTCGCCGAGGGCAAGGACGCCGCGGGAAAGACGGCCCTGCTGGCGCGCCAGCAGTTCGTGCGGCTGGGCGAGCGCCGGGGTGACTACGTCGCGGTGACGTCCGGCCTCAAGCCCGGGCAGACCGTGGTCAGCAGCGGCGTCTTCAAGCTGAAGAACGGCGCGGCCGTCGTCGTGAACAACGCGCTGGCGCCTCCCGTCGAGGCCGCGCCCCAGCCGGTGAACCCGTAGGGCCGCGGAGAGGCGAACCCATGAACTTCACCGACCTGTTCATCCGGCGTCCGGTCGTGGCGCTGGTCGTCAACCTCGTCATCATCATCGCGGGCCTGCAGGCCCTGCGCACCCTCAACGTGCGGCAGTACCCGCGCAGCGAGAACGCCGACATCACCGTCACCACGGTCTACGTCGGCGCCAACGCGGAGCTCGTCCGTGGCTTCATCACCACGCCGCTGGAGCGCGTCATCGCCGCGGCGGACGGCATCGACTACGTCGAGTCCACCAGCTCGCAGAACATCTCCATCATCCGTGCCCGGCTCAAGCTCAACTACGACGCCAACCGCGCCCTGAGTGAAATCAGCGCCAAGGTGGACCAGGTGCGCGGCGACCTTCCGCCCGAATCCCAGGTCCCCGTGCTGAGCATCGAGTCCGCGGACAGCCAGTTCGCCATCGCGTACCTCAACTTCACCTCCGACTTCCTCGAACAGAACGAGCTGTCCGACTACCTGGTGCGCGTGGTGCAGCCCCGACTGTCCTCGGTGGAGGGCGTGCAGCGCGCGGACATCCTCGGGGCGCGCACGTTCGCCATGCGGGTGTGGATGAAGCCGGACGCGATGGCCGCGCTCAACGTCAGCCCCATCCAGGTCCGCCAGGCGCTCACCGCCAACAACGCGCTCGCGGCCGTGGGCCAGACGAAGGGCTCGCTCGTCCAGGTGAACCTCACCGCGAACACGGGCCTGCGCTCCGTGGAGGAGTTCAAGCAGCTCATCGTCCGCAAGGACGGGGGCGCGGTGGTGCGGCTGTCGGACGTCGCGGACGTGGTGCTCGGCGCCGAGGACTACGACACCGACGTGACGCTCAACGGGAAGACGGCGGTCTTCATCGGCATCTGGTCGCTCCCCAACGCCAACTCGCTGGACGTCATGCAGCGCATCCGCAAGGAGATGGACTCGCTCAAGCAGGACCTGCCCGAGCAGATCCACGGCGGCGTCGCCTTCGACGGCACGAACTACATCCAGAACGCCATCGACGAGGTGGTGAGCACGCTCGGCGAGACGCTGCTCATCGTGGTCCTGGTCATCTTCCTGTTCCTGGGCTCCGTGCGCTCCATCCTGGTGCCGGTGGTGGCCATCCCGGTGTCGCTCATCGGCACGGTGTTCCTGATGCAGGTGTTCGGCTTCACGGTGAACCTGCTCACGCTGCTCGCGGTGGTGCTGTCGGTGGGCCTGGTCGTGGACGACGCCATCGTCGTGGTGGAGAACGTGGAGCGCCACCTGCGCGACGGCCTGCGCCCGGTGGACGCCGCCCTCAAGAGCGCGCGGGAGCTGGTGGGCCCCATCATCGCGATGACGCTCACGCTGGCCGCGGTGTACGCGCCCATCGCCTTCCAGGGTGGCCTCACGGGCTCGCTGTTCCGCGAGTTCGCGCTCACGCTGGCAGGCGCCGTCACCCTGTCGGGCGTGGTGGCGCTGACGCTCTCCCCGATGATGTCCTCCGTGCTCCTGAAGGCGGGCCACGAGGACCAGGGGTTCGCGGGCGTCATCAACCGCGGCTTCGCGCGCCTGCGGGCCGCGTATGCCCGCTCCCTGGACAGCTCGCTGCTCGTCCGCGGGCCCGTCTACGCGGCGTGGATCTTCCTGAGCGTGCTCGCCCTGGTGATGTTCAGCCAGTCGGCCCGGGAGCTGGCGCCCGTGGAGGACCAGGACTTCGTCATCGGCATCGTCAGCACCCCGTCCAACTCCACCCTGGATCAGCTGAAGCCGGCCGTGACCCGGACGAGCGAGCTGCTGATGGACATGCCGGAGTCCAGCTTCAACTTCCAGATCGTGCAGCCGACCAATGGCTTCTGGGGCCTGGTGCTGAAGCCGTTCAAGGAGCGCAAGCGCACCACGGCGCAGGTGCTGGCGGAGGCGCAGGCGCGGGTGAGCACCATCCCGACGGTCCAGACGTTCGCCCTGCAGCCCCCCGCGCTGCCGGGCGGTGGCAACTTCCCGGTGGAGTTCGTCATCGCGTCCACGGCGGAGGCGGATGAGCTGCTGGGCTTCGCGCAGCAGCTCCAGGAGAAGGCGGCGCAGAGCGGGCTGTTCGCCTTCCCGCCCATCATCGACGTGAAGCTGGACCAGCCCCAGTCGGAGGTGGAGGTCGACCGTGAGAAGGTCGCGCAGCTGGGGCTGAACCTGGGGACGGTGGGCATGGACCTGGGGTCGGCCGTGGGCGGCAACTACGTCAACCGGTTCAACATCGCTGGGCGCAGCTACAAGGTCATCCCGCAGGTCCTGCGGACCTCCCGCCTCAACCCGGAGCAGCTCAAGGACCTCCACGTCACGGGGCCCGACGGCAAGCTCGTGGCGCTGTCGTCCATCGCGTCCCTCAAGGAGAAGGTGGCGCCCCGGTCGCTCAACCGCTTCCAGCAGCTCAACGCCGTCAAGCTGAGCGGCGTGGCCATCCGTCCGCTGGATGAGGCGCTCACCTACCTGGAGACGGAGGCCGCGAAGATCCTGCCCGCGGGCTACCGCATCGACTACACGGGCGAGTCCCGGCAGCTGCGCCTGGAGGGTGACTCGTTCGCCCCGGCGTTCGGGCTGGCGGTGGTGCTCATCTTCCTGGTGCTGGCGGCGCAGTTCAACAGCTTCCGGGATCCGCTCATCATCCTCGCCGGGTCGGTGCCGCTGGCGCTCTTCGGCGCGCTGACGACCACGTTCCTGCGGATGCCGAACCCGACGATGCCGTACTTCACGGACAGCTTCACCACCACGCTCAACATCTACTCCCAGGTGGGGCTGGTGACGCTGGTGGGGCTCATCGCGAAGAACGGCATCCTCATCGTGGACTTCGCCAACCGCCTCCAGGAGGAGGGCCGGACGAAGCTGGAGGCGGTGAAGGAAGCGGCCGCCGAACGGCTCCGTCCCATCCTGATGACGACCGTGGCCACGGTCGCGGGCCACTTCCCGCTGGTGCTGGTGTCGGGCCCGGGCGCGGCGGCGCGCAACAGCATCGGGCTGGTGCTGGTGACGGGCATGGCGCTGGGCACACTCTTCACCCTCTACTTCGTGCCGGCCATCTACCTGCTCATCGCCAAGACGCGCACCGTGGCCGCCAGCGAAGCCGTGGCGCCGCGGGAGCAGCCCGAGGTCGCCGCGTAGCGGAAGGCGTCCGCGAGGAAGTCCGACAGCGCCGCCGGTCCACGGGCACGGCGGCGCGCTCATCCTCGGCCAGGGCGCTGAGGCACGAGGTGCACTCCGCCGCGCTCATCAGTGGGGCAGGCTGGGCCGGTCCGGGTAGTCCTGGGGTTGCTCGTGTTCGAAGTGCTCCGCGCCCGTGTGGTAGACCGTCACCCCCGTTCCGTTCCCCGGAAAGTCCTCCCAAGGGACATCTCTGTACGCGACGGTGATCGGCTGCGCGATCCCCAGCACCTCGCGAATCAAACGGATGATCTTGGGTGAGGCGACCAGCATCTCGCCGTAGTTGTTCAGATGCTCCCGGATGAGCTTCAGCTCGCGGAGGCTGGCGTTGCGGTGACGTGCTGCCTGTGAAATCGCGTGAATGAGGCAGTTATTGACTCCGAGGAGTTGCTCCGCATCCGTCTGGACCTCGGTGTGGCTCATCTTCACCCGTTTACGTCCACCCTTCGCTGCTGGCGCGTAGATTGGCTTTTCGCCGGTGAAGAACATCTTGAAGTCCATGTCGCCCGGATTTCCCGACGCGGTCCCAAGGTGGCGCCGCATCTGGTGCAGGTGGTGCCGCCCGCCATGGCTCCCTTTCATGAGGTCCGCCAGGATGGCAGCGGTGGCTTCAGCCATCTCCTGACTCATCGTGACGGTCGCCTTCTTCAGCAACGAGTCCAGGAGCTGATGGAGCGTCTCGCGCGTCTTGCCCTGGTGACGCGTCTGGAGATTCCGGGTGAGGTTCTGCCAGTTGAACTGCTCGCTCTGCCCCGCTCGCTTGAAGACACGCTGCTGGATGCCGAGCACCTCCGCGCTGCGCTCCTTCTGCTCCTCTTCGATGTCGCTCAGCTGCAGCAGGGGCGTCGCGTAGATGTCCTTCGTGCCCGGATTGTTGAGCTCGAAGTGAAAGCCGCCGATCGAGGTGATGATTGGCAACTGCTCGTACGCATCGCGTTTGACGACCTGCCGCCCGAAGCGAACGGCGTCGAAGGGGCTCAGTTCGTGTACTCCGGTGCGGTTCTCCGTGTGACCGGAGCGGAGCAGGCTGGCCTGCCCTTTCGACAGGCTCTCCTTGATCCGGCTCAGATCCCAATCGGTGTCTTCGTCGGAGCTCCAGCCGGCGATGTCCTCCATCTCGTGGACCTGGGTGCTCGTCGGGGCAAGATCCGAGGGTGGTTCGATGCGGTTCGTCTTAATCTGATTCAGGTTCCACGCCAGAAGCAGACCGCGACGCAACTCCTTGTCATTCTCTTTGTTCTTGATGTACGCAAGCACTTCTTTGCACGAGGCCTCGAATCCGAGCTTCTTGGCGAGGATGTATTTCTCCGCGTGCCTCTTCGATCTCTGCACGGAAGGTCCGGGCGCATCGGCGCGCATCGCGGCCGTGAGCTGAAGCAGTCCTTCCGCCGACTGTCCCGACGCCACTCTGTCGGCCACGGCGCCAGCATGCTGCTCGTACATGTCCTCCACCTGTCCACCGCCGCCCGGAAGCCGCACTCCGGCCCGCTGCTGCACCACGTGCGCCGCTTCATGCGCGGCGGTGCGCGGATCTGGCGTCCCGGCGAACACCACGTGCGCTCCCGTGCAATAGGCACGGGCATTCATGGCGGTGGCGGTAGCGGTGGCCTCCGGGCCTACGTGTGCCCGTACCTGGCTCAGGTCGTAGCGGCCGAACAGCGGCTGAAACTTCTCCAGGAAGGGCAGTCGCATGGATGGCGTCTGGATGCCCTGCGCCGCGGCTTGATGGATGCTGGCCGCCGAGATGTCCTCTTCCCGTGGCGACAACAGTCCCGCCAGGATGCGCTGGACCGCTCGATTGCCAATGGTCCCTTGAAGAAACTGGATCCGGGTGGCCTGCCGCGCAGGCGGAGCATGTGCATCCCTGCCTCCCGCCTTCGCGACAGCGGGCTGTAACGAAGGTCGCAAGGGGGAATGCGCCACTGCTCGGCTCCGCGAAGAGTCCTGGAGGCGGCGCTGGCGCTGGCACGGTGCCGGGCAATGGGTAGGAGGGAGGGTGGCTTTCTTCATTCCCGCTGGCACTTTCTGTCCGACGGACATGGTCCCGCCTCGGAGGGGCATGAAGTCCCAGGGCTACTTCGCGCAGTCGCAGTTCTGGATGTTGAAGAAGGGCTTCATGTCCAGCGCGCGTCCCGGGCCCGGCTCCACCTCCACCTCGATGGGGTCATCGGGCGTCCAGGTGTTCTCGCACTCCAGCACCTGGTCGCTCGGGCAGTCTCCCGTGCTCTCCATCCAGACATCGATCTGGTCGGGCTCGCACGACGCGCACATGTCCTCGATGATCAGATACTTCTTCAGGTCGGGCACATACAGCCGGGTGCCGGGTGAGAAGGCCCCTCCCGTGGCGGCTGCCGTCGTGATGGGGTCCTCGAAGGTGCCGACCCCTCCTGCCTCCTCATGGAGGGTTCGCGGGTCGGAGGAGTGGGGAAAGGCAATGGCTCTGCCGGGGGGATCGTTGTCTGGGAAGCCGTAGAAGGTCATCTTCACTTGCATTGCGTGCTCCTTCAAAAGCCCGGTGTGGCGCGTATCAGGGGCCCTCTCCTGTCTGATATGGGTATTGGCTCCAGCCCATGCACTGGCGGTGGCAGGGGTTCACGGCGGCCAGGAGAAGCGTGCTTCGTCCAGCACCCTGCCCAGCTTCTGGCATTCACGCCGCGTGGCGTGCAGCAGGTGCGCCATGCGGACGGGGTGCCCCTGGGCCGCGGCAAGGAATGCGGCGGCCAGGGCGATGTCGCGAATGGAGGCGCCCGACAGCTCGAACCGCTGGGCCATGAAGTCCCAGTCCAGCTCCGGGGCGAGTGGCGTGCCTTGCGGCCAGATGCGCTGCCACAGCAGGCGCCGCTCCCGCTCGCCCGGCAGGGGGAACTCCACGATGGCCCGCAGCCGGCGCACGAACGCCGGGTCCAGGTTGGACAGCAGGTTGGTGGTGAGGATGGCCAGCCCGGTGAATGCCTCCAGGCGCTGCAGCAGGTAGCCGGTCTCCAGGTTGGCGTAGCGGTCGTGCGCGTCGCGCGCCTCGGTGCGCCGGGCGAACAGCGCATCCGCCTCGTCGAAGAGCAGGACGGCCTGACCGCGCTCGGCTTCGTCGAAGAGGTGGGCCAGGTGCTTCTCCGTCTCGCCGATGTACTTGCTCACCACCGAGGACAGGTCGATCCGGTACAGCTCCAGCCCCAGGTCCGCCGCGAGCACGCCCGCGGTGAGCGTCTTCCCGGTGCCGGGCGGGCCCGCGAAGAGCAGGACCATTCCCTGGCTCCCGCCGAGCGTGCGCGCGAAGCCCCAGCCCTCCAGGACGCGGAGCCGGAACCGCGCCTGGTCGCGGAGCTCGCGGAGCTGCTCCAGCCGGCTGGCCGGCAACACCAGGTCTTCCCAGTTCCAGGGCGTGGCCACCCGGCGGACGAGAGGTCCCAGCCGTGGGCGCAGGTGCTGGCGGCAGGCCGCGTCCACGTCCGCCGGTGTCACCGCGCCGCCCCCGGGGGGC
>NZ_JBKGHJ010000119.1:0-18455 GCF_046520365.1 Corallococcus sp. 4LFB | reverse complement strand
GGAAGCCGTCCAGGAGGGCGCGGCAGTCCGCGCAGCCGGCGCGTGCGACGCCAGCTCTGGAGGCAACGGGCCGTCCAGGCAGTCCAGGACGCGTTCGCACTCGGGCGTCATCGCGAGGTCTCCTGCTGAAGGGGGGCGAGCAGCTCGCGCAGGCGCGCATAGCCCCGGTGGGCGCGGACCTTCACCGCGCTCTCCGTGAGGCCCAGGGCCTCGGCGATCTCCGCGAAGCCCATGCCCTCGAAGCGGTGCATGAGGATGGGCAGCCGCTGGCCCTCCGGGAGCTGCGCCAGGGCGCGCTGCACCGCGCGCTCCAGGCCCGCGTCGCGCGGCTCCGGGGTGTCCGCCACGGCGGTGAGGGGCAGCTCGCCCTCCGGGGTGAGGTCCTCCGGACGCCGGTGGCGCGCGCATGGTCCCGCGCGGCGTTGGTGGCGATGGCGTACAGCCAGGGCCGGACGCGGGCGCCGGGTTGATAGCGGCCGCGCGCGCGCACCAGGGACAGGAAGGTGAGCTGGGCCAGGTCCTCCGCGGTGGCGGCGCTGCCCGTCAGCCGCGCCAGGTAGCCCTGGACGGGGCGCGCATAGCGCTGGAAGAGCGCGTCGAACGCCTGCGCCTCGCCCTGGCAGAACCGCTCCATCAACACCTCGTCCGAGTCGCCGGAGGCTCCCGGGGATACCGGCATGTCCCCGGTACGCACGGGCGCGGCGGAAGGTTTCACGGGAGGGGACGAAGGGCTCACGGGGCAGGCGGGGACTCTAGGCCCCGGAGGTGGTTCGCGGGAGAAAGTAGCCCTCCCGCGCGCGGTGTCAGCCCGGCTTCAGGGCAAGGCCGCCGGCCGCAGCCGCGCCAGCCACTCCTCGAAGGCAGGGTGCCCGTGCAGGGGCGACAGGTCCTCGTCGGAGGAGGCATACGCCGCGTCCCGGAAGCCCAGTCCTTCCGCCCGCTGGAGCAGCCGCACCGCCTCCGCCACGTTGCCCGCGCGAGCGAACGCGCAGGCCGCGTCGTACGCGATGCCCGGGTCCGGCGCGTACTTCAGCGCCGCCTCGCTCACCGCCGCCGCCTCTGAATAGGCGCCCCGGATGAACAGCGCCCGCTCCGCGCACCGGAACGCGGCCGCCGGGTCCACGCCGGGCAGCCGCAGCGCCTCGTTCACCTGACCCAGGCGGATGAGCGCGCCCGCGTACTCGTGCATCACGGTGCGGTCCTGCGACTCGCCCCACGCCTGCTTCCAGTAGCCCACCGCCCGGGCGTCATCCCCCACCAGCGAGAACGCCGCCGCCACCGCGTGCATCTCCACCGGCTGGCCCTGCACCTGGGAGAAGTGGTCCAGCGCGGGCCGCCCGTGGCCCTGCTTCAGCGCCACCCAGCCCAGCAGGTAATGGGCCCGGCTGGTGAGCCCCGCGGACAGCCCCGGCGTCTCCAGCAGCAGGTTGCCCAGCCGCCACGCGTCGTCCAGCCGGTCCTCGCGCAGGGCCTGCTGCGCCTCGCGCAGGGCCTGGGCCTTGGGGCCCTCCTCTTCCTTCGCCTCGCTGCGCGCCCGCATCACGTCCGCCAGCACGCGGAACGACTGGTAGCCGAACGAGGCGAAGAGGACGCCCATGAACAGGGCCCCGGTCTTGATGGCGAGCAGCACCATGCCCACGCACAGGCCCAGCGCCAGCACGTGCGACACGATGAAGCCCCGCCGCCCGAACATCCGCGTGGCCAGCGCCGTGCTGATGTGCCCGCCGTCCAGGGGCGGCACCGGCAGCAGGTTCAGCACCGCCCACACCATGTTGGCGAAGAAGAAGTTGCCCAGGAAGAAGTCCGCCACCTCCGAGCGGCCCCGCACCTGCATCAGCACCGCCCAGCACAGGACGCCCAGCGTCAGCCCCGCCAGCGGGCCCGCGAAGCTGCTCACCACGTCCTTGTGCCAGGGCAGCGGCGCGTCCGTGTTGGGCCGGGTGACGCCGCCCATGAAGACCAGGTCCACGCTCGGCCGGTAGCCGAAGAAGCGGAAGGCCACCGCGTGCCCCAGCTCGTGGATGAGCACGGACACGAAGACGATGAACATCCACGACAACACATAGGTCGCCACCGCGCCCATGTGCCCGGGCGACGAGGGGTCGGCCAGCTGGTCCCCCAGCCACCCGGCACCCGAGTGCCGCCCCGGTGATGGGAGGGACTGGTAGGCGAGCACCGCGGAGAAGAGCAGGTGACTCGTGTGGACGTGGACGGGGACGCTCCCGAGCCGAAAACGGAACATGGCTGGGGACCTTAATCGTTGGCCCCCACTCGCGCAGGGTCGTTCTCATGGCCCGCGCGCTTCTGTTCCCCGCCGGGTATAGGGTGTCTTCTTCGCATGCTGAAGCTGGGTCCCTACACGCTCCCCAACCCCTACATCCTCGCGCCCATGGCGGGCGTGAGCGAGCGCCCCTTCCGCGTCATCGCCTTCCGGCTGGGCGCCGCCCTGTGCCCCACGGAGCTGGTGAGCGCCCAGGGGCTGATGCGGCAGAACCAGCGCACCCTCAAGTACCTGCGCTACGACGCGGCGGTGGAGAGGCCCTACTCGCTGCAGATTTTCGGCGGCGAACCGGAGGCCATGGCCCAGGCCGCGCAGGTGGGCAAGGCCGCGGGCGCGCAGCTCATCGACATCAACATGGGCTGCCCGGTGAAGAAGGTGGTGCGCAACGGCGCCGGCAGCGGCCTGTTGTGCGACGTGCCCCGCGCCGCGGCCATCGTCCGCGCCATCCGTGAGGCCACCGGCCTGCCCGTCACCTGCAAAATCCGCTCGGGCTGGGACGCGCGCACGCTCAACTACCTCCAGGTGGCGGAGGCCCTCCAGGAGGCGGGGTGCGCGGGCTCGCCCTGCACCCCCGCACGCGCGAGCAGGGCTACTCCGGCCAGGCGGACTGGGCCCACATCGCGGACCTGAAGCGCCACTTCCCCCAGCTGCCCATCATCGGCAACGGGGACGTGAAGACGGTGGCGGACGCGCACCGCATGCTGGACAGCACCGGCTGCGACTTCGTGATGATTGGCCGGGGCGCCCTGGGCAACCCGTGGCTCTTCCGCGAGCTCGTGGGCGGCCCGCCCGCGACACCCGAGGAGCGCTGCGCCCTGGTGCTGGAGCACGCCCGGTCCCACGCGGAGTTCGTCGGGGACCCCCTGGGCGCGGTGCGCTCGTTCCGCCGGCACCTGGCCTGGTACGCCCATGGCCTCAAGGGCGCGGCGCACTTCCGCTCGGAGGTGAACGGGCTGGACTCGCCGGAGGCGGTGGAGGACAGCGTGCGCCGCTTCTTCGCGGGCGCGGACACGGACCCCACGGCGCCTCTGGAGGAGCCGGAGGTGGACTACCGCGCGGCGCTGGGCTGAGTCGCGCCGCCCGCGCTCGTGGCGGATGGAGGCACCAGCACGCGCCCGGTGGCCACGGCGCGGAAGTAGTCGCAGGCCGGGGTGGGGCGGCGCTCCAGCGTGTCGAAGTCCACGTGGTAGAGGCCGAAGCGCGGGCCCCAGCCCTCCAGCCACTCGAAGTTGTCCAGCAGGCTCCAATAGAGGTAGCCCTGCACGTCCGCGCCGGCCTCGCGCGCGGCCAGCACCTGGCGCAGGTGCGTGTGGAGGTACTCCGGCCGCACCGCCCCCTGCCGGTCGTCGATGCCGTTCTCCGTGACCCACACCGGCTTGCCGTAGCGCTTCACCTCCTGGAGCAGCTGGAGGAAGCCCTCGGGCCGCTTCTCCCACCCGATGTCGGTGAGCCCGCGCCCGTCCGGGTCGCGGTACTTGAAGTCGATGAAGGGCGGGCGCGGCATGAAGCGCAGGTGCGCGCGCGTGTAGTAGTTGACGCCCACGAACTCCACCGAGTCGCGCGCCCCTTCAATCCGCACGTCCGTGGACGCGACCCCCGGCATGAACACGCGCAGGTGGCCGGACGACAGCGCCTCGTGGAACGCGTGGTTGTAGGCGGGGGCCGCCAGCCGCACCAGCGAGCGGTCCAGGGGATGCCACCAGCGGTCCGGCGCGAACGCGAGCATGTTCTGGGAGATGCCCAGCTCCACGCGGCCCAGATGCTGACCCAGCTCCTCGCGCGCGATGACGTGCGCGCGCACCAGGTTGCCCAGCGCGGCCATCGTCTTCGCCCCGTCCGTGATGCCCGGCGGCATCAGGCCCTGGAGGTAGCCGCCCAACAAGAGGACCATCGGTTCGTTGAAGGAGATGACGAGCGCGTCCAGCCCCTCCAACAGGGGCGCGCAGTGGCGCACGTACTGGCGGAAGGCCTCCAGGCTCTCCGGAAGGTGCCAGGGCGTGGACGCGTGGAACCACGTGGGGTGGGTGAAGTGATGGAGCGTCACCACCGGCCGCAGGCCCTGCGCGCGCAGCTGGAGCAGCCGCTCGCGGTAGCCCTCCAGCGCCGCGCCATCGAAGCGGCCTCGCTCGGGCTCGATGCGCGCCCACTCCAGCGACAGCCGGAACGCCGTGGCCCCCACCGCCTTCGCCAGGGCGTAGTCCTCCGCGTAGCGGTTCCAGTGGTCCACCGCGCGGCCGCAGCGGGCGTGGGGCTCCTTCAACTTCCCCTGCCGCTCCCATTGGGCCCAGTCGTTCTCGATGCCGCCCTCCACCTGGTACGCGGACGTGGCGACGCCGAAGGTGAAGGACGCGGGGAAGGTCAGCGCGGTGGAGCTCATGCGGGCGGGCACCGTAGGCCGCCGCCTCCACGACGGGAAGCGACGCGATGCGCGCGCGCCGGATGCACGGCAGCGGACATCCATGCCTGTAGCGCGGACCCTCGAAACGCGCCCGGAGCCGGAAACTCGGCCCCGCACGCGATGCGCCGGACCCCCGGAATGACCGCCCACGAACGGTTCGAAGCGCCCGGAGGCCAAAAATCGGCCTCGCCGCGCACTGCAATACATCACCATGCGTTGACACACTGGCATGTCGCCCGTACCATTCATTTCAAGCACTCACGTTCAGTCCAAAGTGGGTGCAGGGCTCGCGTCCTCGCGGGCCTCAACACTGAACGGAGGATTCCGATGGCCGCGAAGAAGAAGACCGCGAAGAAGGCCGCGTCGAAGAAGACCGCGTCGAAGAAGACCGCCGCCCGCAAGGCCCCTGCCGCCAAGCGCGGTGCGGCCAAGAAGGCCCCCGCGAAGAAGACGGTCGCGAAGAAGGCCGCGAAGAAGAAGACCGCTTCCCGTCGCAAGACCGCGGCCCCGGCGGCCCCGGCGACCCCGGAAGCCTGAAGTCCGGCGTCATGACGGACGTCGGTTGACGTCCGGTGAACGGCTCGGCGAAACCCGCCGGGCCGTTTTTCTTTTGCGGGCCAGGGGTTGACGTCCCGGCGCCCGCGTCCGGGAGGGGCCCATGTCGCTGCGTCCGGTGGAGTTCGGTGAGGTCGTGGCGGAGGCCGCGGCCCGGCTGGTGGGCGCGGTGGCCCAGAAGGCGTGGTGCCCGCTGCCCCGCCTGGCCTACCTGGAGCTGCGCGTCCCGGGCAGATCGGTGGTCCTGTGCCTGTGCGCCGAAGGCGAGCTGTCGCGCCTGTCCGTCGCGCAAGACCGCTTCCCCACGCCGGGCGAGCCCGCCCCCTTCCAGCGCTGGCTGCGCCAGGAGCTCACCGGCTTCAAGCTCCAGGCCGCGCGCTACCTGGAGGACAGCCGCGCCATCGTCCTGGAGTTCGAGCGCGAAGCCGTGCGCCGCCGGCTGGTGCTGGAGGTGGGCGCGCCCGGGGGCCTGCTCCTCCTCAGCGACAACCACCGGGTGCTGATGCTCTCCGGCGAGGGCTTCGGCCCCAGGCGCAACCTCTATCCCGGAGCGCAGTGGTCGCCGCCGGAGCCCGTGTCCCCGGAGTCGCTGGCGAAGGGCCGCGCGCAGCCCTCGCGCCTGGAGCCGCGCGAAGAGGACGCGCTCCCCAAGCTGCAGGCCGCCGAGCGGGTGCTCGGGCAGAAGGACCGCACCAGCCGCGCGGACGCCATCCGCCGAAGGCTGGCGCAGCCGTACCGGGCGCGGCTGAAGCGCTCCTCGCGCACGCTGGAGAAGGTGCGCGCGGAGGCCCAGCGCGGCCCGGAGGCGGAGAAGCACCGCGAGGTGGGCGAGCTGCTCGCGCAGAACCTCCACCGGCTCAAGCGCGGCGCGTCCCAGGTGACGCTCACCGCCTATACGGAAGCCGGCGTGGAGGAGGTCCAGGTGAAGCTGGACCCGAAGCGCACCCCGAAGGAGGAGGCGGACTGGCACTTCCACCAGTACCGGCGCCTGCTGCGCGGCGTGGAGCAGGCCCGCCACCGCGAGGCGGAGCTCGCGCGGGAGGTCGCCCACGCGCGGACGGCGCTCACGCAGATTGAGGCCATGGATGACGCCGCGCTGATGGCGCAGGCCGAAGTGCTCCAGGTGGTCCAGGGCGAGGAGGGCCCGAAGGGGGGCCTCCCCTTCAAGGAGTACGTGGGCCACGCCGGCGCCCGCATCTGGGTGGGGCGCGGCTCGGAGGACAACGACCAGCTCACCTTCAAGGTGGCGCGGCCGTGGCACCTGTGGCTGCACGCGCGGGGCCTGCCGGGCAGCCACGTGGTGGTGCCGCTGGAGAAGCACGCGGAGGTGTCCCAGGAGGTGCTGCTGGACGCGGCGCACCTGGCGCTGCACCACTCGGGGGCGAAGGGCGAGCCGCGCGGCGAGGTGAGCTACCTGCCGGTGAAGTTCGTGCGCAAGCTGAAGGGCGCCGCCCCCGGGCAGGTGACGTATGCCCGGGAGAAGACCTTCGTGGTGCGCATGGAGCCGGAGCGGCTGGAGCGGCTGCTCAAGTCGCGCCATGGGGACCCGGGCCTGCCCTGAAGGACAGGGGCACTGGGACGGATTCAACCCGGGGTGTCACGCTCGGCGTGTGGGCCCGGTCGACAGGCGGACGGGCGTCCAGCCCCTGGCCTTGAGGTTCGGGAAGTGCCGGGTACGATGCCCCCCGCGTGACGCCCGAAGCCTTCCGCCAGATGTCCCTGTTCCCGCGTGGCTCGTCCGCGGAACGCGCCGCCACTTCCGCGCAGCGCGCGCCGGAGGGACAGGCGCCCCTGCCGCCGCGCAACCGCGTCGCGGAGGAAGCCCCGCGAGTCCTCACCGCGTCGCGCGAGGAGCTGGTGGAGCGCGCGGAGTCGCTCGCGTGGCGCCTGAGCGCGAACCTGGGCATGCCGGTGCGCCTGGCCGTGACGGACAACCGCTCCACCATGGTGTCCTTCCGCCGCGGCTCGCAGGTGCTCCAGCTGCGGCTGCACCACATGTTCCTGGACGCGCCGGAAGGCATCGTGCGCGCGGTGGCGGACTACGCGGGCCGCGGCCACCGCGCCGCGGGCGCCCTCCTGGACGAATACATCCGCGGCCAGCAGCCGCTCATCCGGCAGCTGCGGCGTGAGTCGGACGCGGAGCTGAATCCGCTCGGCCGCTGCTTCGACCTGCGGGCGCTCTACAACGGCGTCAACGAGGCCTACTTCCAGAACGCCATCCAGGCCCGCATCGGCTGGGGCCGCATGCCCCCGCGCCGCCGCCGCAAGTCCATCCGCCTGGGCGTCTACGACCACCAGACGCGGGAGATTCGCATCCACCCCGCGCTGGACAAGCCGGACGTGCCCGCCTTCTTCGTGGAGTTCATCGTCTTCCACGAGATGCTCCACCAGCTGTTCCCCAGCAGCAATCGCACCGGGCGCCGCGTGCACCACCCGCGCGCCTTCCGCGAGCGCGAGCGCACGTACCCGCACTACGCCGCCGCGCTGCGTTGGGAGCGCGAGAACCTGGGCACGCTGTTGCGCGGTTGAGCGCACGCCGAGCGGCCTGGACATTTACTGGTTTACCTGCTCGCTCGGGCTCCGTGACTCCTTGACCGAAACGCGGGGGAGCCGGATGTTCGCGCTCCTATGCGACGAGCAAAGATTGTCTGCACCCTCGGCCCGGCCAGTCAGACCCCGGAGATGTTGGAAGCGCTGCTGGAGGCCGGCATGGACGTGGCCCGGCTCAACTTCTCCCACGGCAGCCACGAGCAGCATCAGGCGAACATCGACATGCTGCGCGCGGCCTCGCTGAAGGTGCGCAAGGCGGTGGGCATCCTGGGCGACCTGCAGGGCCCGAAGATCCGCACCGGCCGCTTCATCACCGGCAGCACGGAGCTGAAGCACGGCGCCACCTTCCACATCACCACCGACGAGACGGTGAAGGGCACCGACGAAATCGTGTCCACCACGTACCCGCACCTGGCGGCGGACGTGAACCCGGGCGACCGCATCCTGCTGGACGACGGCCTCCTGGAGCTGCGCGTCGTGGAGACGGACAAGAAGCAGCTCATCAAGACGGAAGTGGTGCACGGCGGCACGCTGAAGAACAACAAGGGCATCAACCTGCCCGGCGTGGCGGTGCGCGCGGACGCGCTGACGCCCAAGGACCGCGAGGACCTCATCTTCGGCCTCAAGGCGGGCGTGGACTACATCGCGCTGTCCTTCGTGCGCCAGCCGTCGGACCTGGACTCCGCGCGCCAGGCCATGGCGGAGGTGGGCCGCACGGTGCCCATCATCTCCAAGCTGGAGAAGCCGGAGGCCATCGCGCGCCTGGACGCCATCCTCGACAAGACGGACGGCGTGATGGTGGCCCGCGGCGACCTGGGCGTGGAGATTCCCCCGGAAGAGGTGCCGGCCGTCCAGAAGGACATCATCCGGCGCTCCAACCTGCGCGGCCTGCCCGTCATCGTGGCCACGCAGATGCTCAACTCGATGATTGACAACCCGCGCCCCACGCGCGCGGAGGCCAGCGACGTGGCCAACGCCGTGTACGACGGCGCGGACGCGCTGATGCTCTCGGGTGAGACGGCGAGCGGCAAGTTCCCCGTGGACTCCGTGCAGATGATGGAGCGCATCATCCTGGCGGCCGAGTCCTCCTCCCGCGCCCAGCACCAGCCGCGCGTGATTGAGGCCCCGCTGGGTCTGCCGCTGCACTTCCCGGACGTCATCGCGCGCGTGGCGTGCGAGGCGGCCAAGGCCAGCGGCGCCTCGCTCGTCGCGGCCTTCACGCTGTCGGGCGTGACGGCGCGGCTGCTCGCGCACTACCGGCCCACGGTGCCGATTGTCGCGTTCAGCCCGAACCAGGAGGTGCGCCGCCGCCTGTCGCTGCTCTGGGGCGTGGTGCCGCGCGTGCTGGAGCCCATCCAGGAGACGGAGACCATGCTCCGCCGCGTGGAGGAGGAGCTGGTGTCGCGAGGCCTCGCGCGCAGGGGCGACCGCGTGGTGGTGGTGTTCGGCGCGCCGGTGGGTCAGCCGGGGAAGATCAACAGCCTCCGGCTGCACACCATCAGCGCCTGATGCCGTGCCCTACGCCGGGCCCTTCTTGAGGGCCGGCGGGGAATCTCCGCCTCGACGAAGATGGTGAAGAGGTCCTTGTCCAGCTGTCCGGACCCCGCCTCCTTCTTGAGGATGTCCAGCGCGAGCGTGTGAGGCACGGCCTTCTTGTAGGGCCGGTCGCTCGCGGTGAGCGCGTCGTAGATGTCGCAGATGGACATCATCCGCGACTGCACCGGAATCTCGGGGACGGCGCGAGGGTAGCCCGTGCCATCCAGCTTCTCGTGGTGCGCGTAGGCAATCTCCGGCACGCGGCGAAGCGCGCGAGTCCACGGAATCTGCGACAGGAAGCGGTACGTGTGCTCGACGTGGCTCTCGATCTCCCGGCGCTCCTCCGGAGAGAGCGTGCCGCGGGTGATGGAGAGGGATTGGATTTCATGGGGCAGCAGCAGCGGCTGCCCATGGTCGTGCGCGTCGGTGTAGCTGAGCTTGCCCAATTCCAGCAGCCGCTCGAAGTTGCCCTGCGCGAGCACCGTCGGCTTGTTGCAGGTGAGCAGGAACCCCATCACCTCATCCAGCTGCGCCAGCTCCTGGGCGAGCCGCGCGTCCTCCTCCTGGTGGATGGAGGGCAGGGCGGACAGGCCGCGAGCCTCGACCGACGCGAGCCTGCGCCGGGAGCTCTGCAGCTGCAGGTCCTTGCGAGCCAGCTGGAAGCGGGCGCGCAGCGTCTCCAGCTCATGCGGGTAGAGCTTCTCCGCCTTGACGAGCACGTTCTCGCGCACGCCCACCTTGCCGAAGTCGTGCAGCAGCGACGCGTACCGCAGCTCCTGCAGCTCCACGGCGGTGAAGCGCGTCTGGGCATACGGACCGGTGGTGTGGTGCTCCAGCGCCCGGGCCAGGGACACGGTGAGGTCCGCCACGCGGCCGGAGTGGCCCGCGGTGGTGGGGTCGCGCGCTTCGATGGCGACGACGGACGCGGAGACGAAGCCCTCGAAGAGGCGGTTGATCTCCTCGTGGAGGAGGGCGTTCTCGATGGCGCCGGCGGCCTGGGCGCCCAGGGCGAGCAGCAGCTCCTCGTCCTCCGCGTCGAAGATGCGTCCGCCGCGCTTGTTGAGGGCCTGGATGACGCCCGTCACGTCTCCATTCGCGTCGCGCATGGGGACGCAGAGGATGGTGTGGGTGCGGTAGCCGCTGGAGACGTCGAAGCTGCTGTTGAAGCGGGGGTCGGCGTAGGCGTCGGGGATGTTGATGACGGCGCCGGTGTGGGCGACCTGGCCGGCGATGCCGCTGCCATGGGGAGGCGGATTTCATTCTTGGAGCCCTGGGCCACCTTGCTCCACAGCTCCTCGCGCTCGCGGTCCAGGATGAAGAGCGAGCAGCGGTCCGACTCCACGACCTTGGTGGCCTCATAGAGGATGAGGGGCAAGAGCAGGTCGAGGTCCCGCTCGGCGCTCATCGCCTTGGCGACATCCAGGATGGACGTCAGCTTCGCGAGCCGGCGGGACAGGTTGGGGGAGGCGGGCACGGACTGGGGAAGCACCGGGGCGGGCTCCGTGAGATGCGGCGGATGGCCGCGGGCGCGCCAAGTTGTAGCACGCGCGGTGTGTCGGCCGCCCGGCCCCCCCACCTGCTGGGTTCACCTGTGTCCGCCAGGTCTCTGTCCAGTCGGGCAGAGGTACCGTGGCCAACGGGAAGCGGTTATGAAGCGCCGCCATGACCCGCCCCATCCGCATCTCTCCGTCGCTGCTCTCCTGTGATTTCAGCCGCCTGGGTGAGGAGGTCCGCGCCATCGAGGCTGATGGAGCCGACTGGATTCACGTGGATGTCATGGATGGCAGGTTCGTCCCCAACCTCACGTTGGGGCCGCCCATCGTGGAGGCCATCAAGCGGGTGGCGACGAAGCCGCTGGACGTGCACCTGATGATTGTCGAGCCGGAGAAGTACGTGGACGCGTTCGTGAAGGCGGGCGCGGACGTGCTGACGGTGCACCAGGAGGCCAGTCCCCACCTGCACCGCACGCTCCAGCAGATTCGTTCTGCGGGGGCGAAGCCGGCGGTGGTGTTGAACCCGGGCACGCCGCTGGTGGCGATCGAGGAGGTGCTGGGGGACGTGGACATGGTGCTCTTGATGAGCGTGAACCCGGGGTTCGGGGGGCAGTCGTTCATCGAGTCCACGGTGGACAAGGTCCGCCGGCTGCGCGCGATGTTGGACGCGCGGGGGCTGGACGTGGACATCGAGGTGGACGGCGGCATCAACGCCGAGACGGCGAAGCGCGTGGTGGCCGCGGGGGCGACGGTGCTGGTGGCGGGCAGCTACGTGTTTGGCGCGAAGGACCGGGCGGCGGCCATCCGTTCGCTGCGTCCGTCGTGAGTCAGGCGGCTTCGGGGGAAGCGGGCGGGCGCACGGCGGCGGCGGCCATGCGGGCGATGCGGGCCATGAAGGTGGGGTCGCACGGCTTCACTTCGTAGTCGTCGGCGCCCAGCTCGAAGCACACGTGGCGGGTGAACTGGTCCTCCACGCCGCTGAGCATGATGACCTTGGAGTCGCGCGTGGCGGGGTCCTTCTTCAGCTGCGCGAGCAGGTCCCGGCCGTCCTGGTGCTGGTTGATGTCCAGGATGATGACGGCGGGGCGGTGCTTGCGGGCCAGCTCCAGCACATGTTCGGAGGTGGTGTCGGACACGCACACGAGGCCGGAGCGCTTGGCCTCCCGGGCGAGTGCGGACACGACGAGGGGCTCATCATCCGAGATGAGGACAGTGGGGGCAGTCATGGTCCTCTGTGGGGGAACAGGGGCGGATCAACGTGCAACACCTTGGAACTACAGGAAGGCCCGGATCTTGTGAAGAGGGTGAACATTGTCCCGTCCTGAAGGGTAGGTAGGACAACAGTCGAGGGAGCAGGGGAGGCGGGGAGGGGTGGGGAAGGGAGGGGCAAAAGAGTCCGTTGACTCACGGAAGCGGCTCGGATAGATCCGCCCACGCTTCGTCGGGCCCGAGGGCAGTTCCCGGCGCAGCACCGGATATCGGGGAGTGGCTCAGCCTGGTAGAGCACTTGGTTCGGGACCAAGGGGTCGCAGGTTCAAATCCTGTCTCCCCGACCATTCAAGAGGGCGCGGAATCCGAGGAGAAATCCTCGGGTCCGCGCCCTTAGTTTTTTGGGACCAAGAGGTCAGCAGCAAACTCGCAGCAAGCGAAGGGTTTTCATCTCCGGCGGGGTTACCCCCGCTAGCTTCCCGAAGGCTTGGTGGGCGGCTTGCGACCAGTCTCTCTTCGGCCATGAACCGATCAAAGGAAAAGCGAGAAAGATCGGCGGTCCGAGTCTCATTCAAGTTCCCGCCTGCGTCGCAGGTAGGTTCTTCAGTAGCGAGCGTAAGCATCAGGTCGCATCCGGTTTTTTGGATTTTTCTAAACCGGCGGGTTTTGCTCGGTAAGCTACATGCTCCCGCCATTGGTCCACCTCCCGGTCCGTATCAGCGGTACCATTCTAGCCTCAATAGGTACTCATGGCCGCGGCTCAGCCAATTCCCCTCATCGTCAACAAGCGCCTGAGCACTGGCGCGCGTGACATCGTTAAGCAGCACCAAGCGCACGAACTCTTCTTTGCTGTCGTGGGTCACGTCGGCTCTGGTACGACCACAATTGCAGAGAAGCTGAAGACGCTTCTTGAAAA
The DNA here is from genome assembly GCF_046520365.1 of Corallococcus sp. 4LFB. Classification (NCBI taxonomy): domain Bacteria; kingdom Pseudomonadati; phylum Myxococcota; class Myxococcia; order Myxococcales; family Myxococcaceae; genus Corallococcus; species Corallococcus sp. 4LFB. The sequence continues at coordinate 5,517 of NZ_JBKGHJ010000119.1, read as the reverse complement.
CCCGACGGCTATTGGCGGGCCTTACCAAGTTTGTATCCTCAAGGCGCGAGACGTGATTGAGGAATGGGTGAAGGAGGTTGGGCACCCCCCCTCAACTGCCGACCGAGGCACCTTCCAGTACGCGAAGTACCTCCAGGACTGCGGTGACGCAATGCGGGAGGGTGAGCACGCTGCAGTTGCCCGCCGCTTGGTGAGGCGGATCCGCCGCGCCCGGGCCACGATGCAGGGGATTGAGCAGCCAGCCGCGAATCAACCTGTTGAGCCTGATGGCAAGCCGCGTGCCTACATCATTGATGCATTCCGCCACCCGGCGGAGGTGCATCTGCTGCGCTCCCTCTATCAGAACGCATTCGCACTCATCGGCGTGGTCTGCCAAGACGACGTGCGTCGCGGGCGGCTCGTAGAAAAGTTCCCGCGTAATGCTGGCCAAGCCGATGTCGAGGACTTTATGTCCCGCGACGCGAAGGACCCGGACAAGAAGCACGGGCAGCGGGTCACGGACGCATTCCACCTCGCCGACTTTTTCATCGACAACAGTGAGAGGCGGTACCTTGAACTGGAGCGAGGCGAGACGGACCCGCAGGAGAACCCTGACTGGAACGTCCCTGATGACCTCCAGCGACTCGTTCGCATCGTCACCCATGCAAAGGTGGAGCGCCCGACGACGGCCGAGTACGCGATGTACGCCGCGCACGGCGCTAAGATGCGGAGCGCGTGCCTGTCACGCCAGGTGGGGGCAGCGCTGGTTGACGAGCGTGGGAATATTGCCGCAACTGGAGCCAACGAAGTGCCCAGGGCGGGCGGTGGCGTCTACGGCCAGGGCTTTGAAATTATAGAGCCCAGCGCGGAGCACAGGTGCGCGTTCCGCAAGAACGTCTATTGCAGCAACACCAAGGAGCAGGACGCGATCATCGAAAAGCTCCTCAAGTTGCCGACTCTGGAAAAGCTCCTCAAGTTGTCGACTTCGGAGAAGTCTCCTTCTGCCGAAGAGATGCGGCAGGCATTAAAGAACGAACTCCGGCGCTCCCCCATCGGCGGGCTTCTCGAATTCAGCCGGGCGGTTCACGCTGAAATGGACGCCTTGTTGAGTGCAGCGCGGCAAGGCGTCACCCCACAGGGGGGACGGCTGTTCGTCACGACGTATCCTTGCCATTACTGCGCGCGTCACATCGTGGCATCCGGTGTGACGGAGGTCCAATATGTTGAGCCTTATCCCAAGAGCCGCGCCTTGGACCTGCACGGGGACTCCATCACTCATACTGTCAAGGGCTGGACGCCCCCTCCGGGGACAGGCAAGAAGGTCTTGTTCCGTCACTTCACGGGAGTCGCGCCGCGCATGTTTGAGCGCGCCTTCCAGAAGGATCGGGAACTCAAGTCAGAGGCGGATGGCAGGTTCCAAATGGGTGAGCCCGATTGGGGCACGGCATGGGGTGTAAGCAAGGTGAGCTACGCGGACCTGGAACAACAACTCGATGTCGAGTCAGGGGAGAGCCGTGGCTAAGGAGCGTCTCTCCTCTCATCTCAAGCTCGTCGTCCTTGCAGAAGGGAGCAAGAAGCAGGAGCAGGCCAAGTCGCCGAGGTCCGCGCCTGCACAGTTGCCTCTGCTCTATATTCCTGACCCGCGGCTCTTGGGGCTCGTGGACATGGCGGGCATGGTTGCTGATCCGTTCGTTGCATTGCTCCAACAGGTCAGGCCTCAATGGATCATGGACTTGCGCGCCGTGCCACTCTTCGATCTGGGCGGAACAAACCGGCGCTGGTTTTTCGATTTGTTCGAGCAGCTCGGAACCAAGTATCGAGACGTGTCCGGGCGATTGGGGATCACCTCAACCAACGACGCGAGTCTAGCCTCCGGCCACGCCGCTCACGCAATCAGCAGCTTGCTGCGTTCTGAAGGCGGCGTGAGCGCTCCAGGTCCCCTGCTCGTTCTTCTCGACGGGCCGGAGAGTGTGGCCATCGCATCCCGCGTTCTCCCGCAGGCGCTACAGCCCATGCCCAGGGGCGGATGGGAACTGCATTGTTTGAACGTCCAGGCGCTTGCTGATGCATCAGATGGGAGCTTCATTCGCACGCCCTGAACCTCCCTCGACTCGGCGGCTCTCTTGCAGTTTGTGTGAATCCAGAGGCATGCGAACGGCTGAGTGAGGATCTCCCGCTCGTTGCCCATGAATCAAACGAAGTGCAGGAGGACCACAAAACCGAAGCATGCTCAGTGGGAACTACGAAACCGGGGCAACTTCACACAGAGCCGCAATGTGAAAAAGGCACACAATACCGCATGGCGGCGCTTCGTCGGGCCGCAAGGCGTTGTGCTGTCTCGATGGCATCAGCATGGACTTTGGCTTGTGCATGCAGTAAGGATGCCGATAATTAGAGTATCAACTATGGCAATGGACGTATCATGAATGTGATTTCAGTCATCAACTACAAGGGCGGTGTCGGGAAAACCACCGTATCAGCCAATCTGGCTGCCGAAATGGCATTTCGTGGCAAGAAAGTTCTTGCCATTGATTTAGATCCACAGGCCAGTCTGACATTCTCTTTTTTGCGCGTTGATGATTGGCGCAGGCTTTTCGAGAAAACGAAGACAATTAAGAGCTGGTTTGATGCCTTTATTGATGATGACAAGGAACTTGATCTCTCAAGTCTGATTGTCAAGCCCAAGCGCGTAAATGAGCGGCTCGCGAGTCGTGGAGGACGCGTTGACCTGATTTGCTCCCATCTCGCCTTGATTAATGTAGATCTGGAACTGGCAACCCGCCTGAGCGGAGCCTCTGAACGGCAGATGCGTGCGAACTTTTTGCGTGTCCACTCTCGGCTCAAGCATGGGCTCGCAAGTATTGAGGAGGGCCGCTATGATGTCGTTTTGATTGATTGTCCTCCGAATTTTAATATCGTCACGAAGACAGCAATAGTCGCCAGTGATTTTTTATTGGTCCCAGCCAAACCGGACTATTTGTCGACATTGGGAATAGAGCAACTCCAGAGGCATGTAGCCGAGCTTGTTGGGGACTACAATAAGTGTGTTGCGAACACCAAGGATGATGCCTGGGAAGCCATCTCTCCGGAAATCATGGGTGTGCTTTTTACGATGGTTTCCGTCAGAAATGGCAGCCCCATTTCTGCGCAAGAGCAGTACGTGCAGCAGATCAAGTCGCTTGGGATTCCTACGTTTAATACAATGGTGCGTGATAACAAAACGAGGTATGCGGACGCCCCTGAATATGGCGTTCCTGTTGTGCTTGAGGTCGCGTACGGGCAAACTTACGAGAGTGTTCGAGAGGAACTTGAGGCTCTTGCAACCGAAGTGCTTTCGAGGCTGCCGTGAAAAACCGCCTTGGAAAAGATATTTCCCGAGCGTTCGGACTGTGTGCTGATTTCTTGGAGCGGCTTTCAAGTGAGGAACTTGAGAGTTTTCTTCGAGGAAATCTCAAGCTTGCGCTTGTCGATGTTTCGGAGCAGCCCGTAGAGCGCTCCTTCTCGGGACAACCGCCAGCAGAGCACTCTTCCGGGAGTGGTTCGCGCGATTGGGTTGGCTCAAGCGCTGAAATGAAGTTGCTCATGGACGCGCTTCAGGCAAGCAAGACGCGCGAAGATGTTCTGGGTGTCATTCAGAGAGATGGACGTTTTAATTCACGTGAAAAGCTAGTCCAATTTGCACGAATGTTGAGGGTGCATGTTAATAAGTCCGACAAGCGCGAGATGATAGAGGACAAGATAGCAGAGTCAATTGTCGGCGTGAGGTTGCGTTCTGAGGCTATTCAGGGTGTTGACTTGAAAGGCACTGCGCGGGGGAAAGATTAGTGACAACTTTGATGCTATTTGTTTGATTGTGTCCGAGGGGCGGGCAGGGAAAGGTGTCAAAGACTGGTTCCGACACCTCGTCTCCTATGAATCGTCTGATGCCTTCGCTGCCTCCTATCGATTGCCGGCGAGTACTCGAAGGGCATCGGGCTCATCGGCCGCTCCGTCGAGCCGCTCCTCGGTGAGCGCGCCCTCGCGGAAGCTGTGCTGATCGCTAGGGAGCGTTGTAGAGGCATCCGGACGCAGCCCCTGGGCGAATTCTAGGGACTCGGATAGATTTGGGAGCCGTAGGTTCAGTGTCCCCGGCGCGGAGTCTCGTTCACCTGCATCGGGCTGAGCTTCCAGCCACCTCAGGGTTTCGTTGAAGGACCGGGCCCGTCCCTTTTCACGCAGGGAGCGCCATTCCTCTCCCTTATCTTCGACGGCGATGATGGCGTCAGCGTCGTGCTCGACGGCGAGTGCTATCCACCAGTCCGTAGTCATGGGGATGCGTGAAGCTGGGAGCACGGCCTCATCCGGGAGCTTGGCTTTCACACTTGCAAGCTTGGCCGCCTTCCATGCGGCAGTCGTGGTGTAGCGGCTGTTGAGCAACTCGGCCCAAGTCTCGGCGGTGGTACGGTCGATTGGGGCTCCAATGACCTCAATGTCCTGTTGTTTGAGGAAGCTGTCGATGAGTTGGGGCGAGAAGTCTGACCCATGGCGCTCACGCACCTGGCGACAGATCTCGAGGTGGACCTGTGCTGGAACGACCACTCGGATGCCCTTGGGACGCGCCTTCGTGACGAGCTCGCGGACGTCTTTGGGGCTACGTGCGACATTGCTATCGAGCCAGAGAGTGGGCCTACCCATGGTGCTTGTCCGTCTCCGGATCTGCCAGGAGTGTCGCGAGATCCTCCTCGCGCCAAGTCTCCCATGCCCTCCTTCCCTTGAGGAACCACAGTTGGCCACCACCGGTGAGTTGCAAATCCTGGCGCATGAGTTCTGGAATCCGGGTGTATCCATCCCGAGTAACCCAGCGCTCCTCAGCACCCATGGCCTTGGCTTCCTGCGCGAGTGCTCGGTGGCTTGCGTTGGTGCTTGGGGCGCGTGTCACCTGGGTCTGGCCGGAAGGGGTCCGCGAGAACTGGACGACGCTCGGGCCATCAAAGGTGGGCACATGGCTCTCAATGATGATCTGATCCTGTAAGCCTTCGTGGACTTGCGAGCGGAGGATCTCTCTGAGGAGATTCTGATTGGAGACGTCCAGACTCAGTTCGGGTTCCTGGATAGCAAGAATGGCACCAGCACTCAGGGTTGTGACCGCACAGAGCCTGACGAGTTGCTGTTCGCCAGAGCTGAGTTCCTTCAAGGAGAGAACGGACTTTCCTCGCTCCTCAAAGGTCAATTCGGGTAGGGAGCCATCGGCCAAGCGATCGATGGATACTTCCTTGCCCCGAAGAGTTGAGAATCGCTGCAGCTGTTCCGTGAAACTCCGCCACCGGCCCCTATCGCGAGGACTGAAGGAGGTTCGTAGCTTGAAAAGCTCTTCGGCGATCGTGGCATCTAGCGAGGAATCATGACTCTTGTGGCTCGAAGGAGGCATGCCGATGGGAATCAAGGATTGCGCAAGGTAACTATTAGGACCGAAGGGGGTTCGATCCGAGGTCAGGAATCGATTCGTATCGGAAGAAAGGGTAGATCGTCGTTGCTTTCAGTCAGCTGCAGCCGTAAACG